>NZ_DASURI010000023.1:0-7102 GCF_036280135.1 Longimicrobium sp. | reverse complement strand
GAAGGGAGAACTTCATCGCGGCCAAGGATGGAACGCGCCGGCAGCAGCCCGCCCCTCCCCCGGCCCCTCCCCGCTCGTTCCTCGCGGAGAGGGGAGAAAGCACGCAAGCCCGGGACTCTCCCCCGCGCTCCGGGGCTCGTGGAAGTATATACCCTCTCCCGCGCAGTTTGCGGGAGAGGGTGCGAGCGACAGCGAGCGGGTGAGGCCCTACCGGCTCGCGCCGGACGGGCGCTGCGTGGGGCGGATCTGCACCAGGCGGCGGGCGGACGGCGTCGCGGCCAGGCCGCCCATGGCCGTCTCGCGGTAGGCGGAGGGCATGCGCCGCCCCACCTCGCCCATCACGTCGATCACCTCGTCCGCCGACACGGGAAAGTCCAGGTCCGCCAGCGCCATCTCCGCCGCCGCGATGGCCTGCATGGCCGCCGACGCGTTGCGGTAGATGCACGGGATCTCCACCAGCCCGCCGATGGGGTCGCAGATGAGCCCCAGCATCCCTTGCAGGCACAGGGCGATGGCGTTGGAGATCTGCTCGTGCGATCCGCCGTGCAGCCAGGTGACGGCCGCGGCGCCCATGGCCGCGGCCGTGCCCGTCTCCGCCTGGCATCCGCCCTCGGCGCCGGCCAGCGACGCGCGCTGGGCGATCACCCCGCCCACGCCGCCCGCCACGAGCATGGCGTCCACCAGCCGCTCCTCGCCCAGGCCGCCCTCCGCGAACTCGTCCACGGAGATCAGGATGGCCGGCAGCACGCCCGCCGCCCCCGCCGTGGGCGCCGCGACGATGAGCCCCATGGCGGCGTTCACCTCCAGGGTGGAGATGGCGCGGGCCAGGGTGGCCGTCACGCGGCTGCCCAGGATCTGCGGTCCGCCGTCCCACAGCTTCTTGGCGCGGCCGCCCGTGAGCCCGCTGGCGGAGCGCACGTTGCCCTCCAGCCCCTCGCCGATGGCGCGGCGCATGACGCCCAGCGTGTGGCGAATGCGGGCGCGGATCTGCTCCGCGGGCACGCCGGTCTCCGCCGCCTCGCGGTCCAGGACCACCTGGGGAAGCGGGCGGCCGGTTTCCTCGGCGTCGCGGATGAGGCTTTCGATGGACTTGTGCATGGAACCGCAGGGAATAGGGAACAGGGAACAGGGAATAGCCTGCAAGACCGGTGCACGGGGAAGCGCCAGGCCCTTCAGGGCCCGCGATTCCCTGTTACCTGTTCCCGATTCCCTCTCACGCGATCTTGGGCACCGCCCGCGCCCACCGCAGCCACGGGAACGAGCGGATGGCGCCCAGCGCCGCCTCGTTCACGGGCTCGTCGGCCTCGATGGTCATCAGCGCGTCCTGGTGCCGGCCCGTGCGGTCCACGCGCATGGTGGCCAGGTTCACGTGGTGCCCCGACAGGATGGTGGCCACGCAGGCAATGGTGCCCGGCTCGTCGTGCGCCAGCAGCACCAGCGTGTGATAGGCGCCCGTGAGCGAGACGGGAAACCCGTCGATCTCCGACACCTCCACCCGCCCGCCGCCCAGCGACGCGCCCCGCACGGACAGCTGCTCGTCGCCGATCTCCACGTGGAAGATGGCCGTGTTGGGATGCGCGTCCTCGCCCAGGTCCACGTCCTCGAACGTCCACTCCAGCCCGGCGGCGCGCGCCTCGTCGTACGCCTCGCGCAGGCGCAGGTCGTCCGGCGGCAGGCCGATGAGCCCGCCCACGATGGCGCGGTGCGTTCCGTGCCCCTCGCCCGTGGCGGCGAACGACCCGTGCAGCTGGATGCGCACCCGCACGGGCGTGCCCCCCGCGATGGCGCGCGTGATGAGCCCCAGCCGGCACGCGCCGGCCGTGTGCGACGACGATGGCCCGACCATGGTGGGACCCAGGATGTCGAAGAGAGATACCATGCGTGGAAGATACGCGGGGTGTACGGCGCGGGCCAGACGGGAGACGGTGACCGGGACCGCCCGGCCCAACCTCGCCTCACGTGGGGCGCCAAGGGGCCAATTTCAGGGAAACAATCTCGCGCGACGGGATCCTTCCCGCCTCGACTCTCGTGCAATCTCCGGGGCTGGACGCGGATCGGCCGCGGTGGACGCGGATGGCGTGGATCGTGTACCCCGGGCGCGAGGGGAAGCCGTTCAACGGGCGGTGCAGGGTCCGGATGTTCATCCGATCCACTCTATCATCCGTGAGGTGCAACCATGACTTCATCGAACACCACGCAGCGCGCGCAGGCGTGCCCCCTGGGGACGCGGGCATCACGCGCCCGTGCGGGGACGGGCCGGCTGGCGCGCGCGGCGGTCTGCCTGTGCATGCTGGTGCCCCTGGCCGCCTGTCCGGGGACCAACACCAATCCCGCCGTGGTTCGCCCCAACGCACTCCTGGAGGTGTTTGCCAGCCACCATAACCTGGACATCGACGTGGTGGCGAACCCCGACGTCACCACCCCTCCGCCCGCGGAGGCAAAGCCGTACCACCCGGACGACCTCACCATCCGGGTCACGGGCACGCAGTTGGACAGGGGTCTGGCATCCATGGACCTGACGGTTCGGGCAAGCGAGCCGTTCGAGTGCCGGTGGACCAACCCCGATCTGGGCGGGGGGTCCACTCCGGCGACGGGACCGCGCGAGATTCACGTCCCGCAGTCCAATCCGCCCGGCAGCCCCACCGGCATCCTCATGTTCACGTACGACATCCGGGACTACCTGCGCCAGGTCAACTGCGGCCGGCCGGACGCCACGTTCGGTGGACGGGTGGAGCTCATCCTGACGGTGACGAACGTGGCCGGCCTTCGCACGCAGACCCCACCGCTGCGGCTGTACATCTGCGAGTCATGCGCATGAAATACGAGGGGCCGGCCACTCCCGCGGGATGGCTGGCCGGCCCCTGACTCGTCGTTCCCTGCACCGCCCGGGTTCCCCGGCGGCGCCCGCCCTACTTCGCGTCCGCGTCGCGGCCGAAGCGCACGCCGGAAAGCTTCCAGCCCAGGCCGTCGCGGGTCATGATCAGCGCGTACTGCTCCGCGCCCGTCTCGCGGTCCAGGTAGCGCACGGCAAAGCGGTTCATCCCCTCGTAGCGCCGGTCGCGCTCCACGTCGCTGCGCCGCGCCTCGTCCTTCTCGTCGCGGTCGCGATCACGGTTGCGCGGGTCGTTGCCCTTGGTCAGCGCGGCGATGCCGGACGGCGTCACGGCCGCGTCGATCACGGGGCCCGTCAGCATCCCCGCCAGCGCGCCGCCCATGGCCGCGAACGGATTGCCCGAGTCCCCCGAGATCTCCCGCGTCACGGCCGTCTTCACGTTCTCCTTGAAGCTCGTGCGCAGCGCGGGAAAGTCCACCACCTCGTTCAGCGCCGCCACGTCGCCGCGCTCGGCGGCATCCGTCACCTTGCCGTACGCCCGGTACGGCGTGAAGTACAGCCAGGCGGCCGCGACGCAGAGGGCCAGCGAGAACAGGGGGAGAATCCGCTTCATCAGGTGCAACTCCAGTGGGGGAAACGAGATCGGCGGGATGATACGGCGGATGTGACCGCGGGGATTCAGGGCCGGCCGGTGCGACGGCCCGTGTACACCCGCGGCGCGCGCGAGTGCCGGCCATCAGCCGCGGCGGGGGTGGGTGCGAGGGATGGACGGGGGCGACGCCTACGGCTCCATCCACGAGGGCCCGCCGCGCAGCGCGTCCTCCGTCAGCGGCTGGCGGGCGGTCTCGGCGAGGGCGCCGCCCCGCCGCTCGTGCGTGATGCGGACGTACGTGGTGTCGTCCAGCAGGTCCTGCGCTTCGCGGCGGATTTCCGTCAGCTTTCCGTCCATCCACCGCCACCGCGACGCCGTCCAGAGGCGGCCGGCGTGCCCGCCGCGATTGAACGTGTGCCACTCGCGCCGGGCGGAATCCGGCTGCAGCGTCTCGTACGTCCCCGCGGGGGTGAGCCGGCCCGTCGCCGGATCGAACCGCCAGTACACGGAGCGCGAGCCGGCCATGCCCAGCTCCGTCACGTAGCCCAGGTCCACGTGGCCGTCCCAGTCCAGGTCCGGCCGCGCGACACGCTCGATCCCCAGCTCCGGGTCCACCTCGTTGTCGCCGGGCACCAGCGTCTGCACGGGGCGGCCGTCGCGCAGCACGACGATGCTGTCCGTCACGCCGCGGCCGTGCCCGTACGGGCGAAAGACGTAGTCCGCCGCGTCCGCCGCCGTCCCCGCCCGCACGATGGGCGCGGCTGAATCGACCCGCACCATGAACGGCGCCGTATCCGCCGGGGCGGCGGCGCGCGCCGTCTCCCCCTCGTCGGATCTGCACGCGGCCAGGGCGCAGGCCGCCGCCATCATCCACGTCCGCCGCATCCGCATCCCCCGCATCATCGTCCCGCGTCGTTCATCGTGGCGGAATCCAGCCCGTCCGCGAACGCGCGGAGGGCCGTCCAGTAGCTTTCCCCCGCCACCCACGACAGGTCGTTGTGCGTGGCGCCGCGCACCCACAGGTGCCGCTTGGGCCCGGGCGCGATCTCGTACAGCCGCTCGCCGTGCCAGAACCCGATCACCTCGTCGTCCGTTCCGTGGATCACCAGCACGGGCATGCGCACACGCGGCAGCTTGCGTTCCGTGCGAAACCGGTCGAACGGCAGGAACGGGTACGCCTTCACCACGCGCAGCGCGGAGGTGAACGTGCTCTCCAGCACCAGCCCGCCCGCCGGCCTGCGCGCGGCCAGGTCCACCGCCACGGCGCCGCCCAGCGACCGGCCGTGCAGGATGATGTGCCCCGGCGGCACGCCCGCGCTACGCGTGAGGTAGTCGTACGCGGCCTCGACGTCGGCGTACGCCGCGCGCTCCGACGGGCGGCCCGTGCTGAGCCCGTAGCCGCTGTAGTCGTACGCCAGCACGTTGAACCCCGCGTCGCGCATCATCTGCAGGAACTGCATCCCCTGGACGATGTTCTCCGCGTTGCCGTGGCTGAACAGGATGGTGTAGCGCGCGTCCGGGTTGCGCAGGTGCACGGCGGCGATGGTCCCGCCCGCGGCGCGGGGCAGCAGCAGGATCTGCTCGTCCCGCGCGTACCGCTCCGACGGCGGAAGAAAGATCAGCCGCTCGCCCAGCAGCCAGATGAGCGCCGCGAAGCCGGCGTAGGCGACAAGCGCGAGGAGCAGGGCGCGAAGCAGCACGCGGGGCCGGATGATTCGGTGGACGAGGAGGGGCATCAGAACGCGCCCGTGATCCGTCCGCAGGTCCACAGCAGGGCCACGAGCACGGGCCCGTGAGCCACGAGCGCCAGCGGAAGCAGCATGCGCCACGCCCGCCGCCCGGTCCACGCGTCCCGCCGCGCCGTCCGCAGCAGGAGGATGCCGAACGGCAGGTTGAGCGCGAGCGCCGTCGCCAGCCCCGGCGCGTAGCCGCGCAGCACGGCCGCGGACGCCAGGTGCGACGCCACGTTCACGAGCACCGTCGCCTGGACCACGAGCAGCAGGTACGTCGCCGTGTGCCCGCCGCGGATCGCCATCCGCGCGATGATCCACGGCACCCCCGTCGCCACGGCCAGCGCCGCGCCGAACATGGGCAGGGTGACAGCGGGGAGTACGGCGCGGGCGGCATCCGGCATCCGCTCCGCCGCCATCGGCAGCGCGCGCGGCATCGCCAGCCACTCCTCCGCGTTGTGCAGCGTCAGCAGCGCGGGCACGGCCAGCAGCAGGGCGCGCGGCGGACGGCGGATCGGGGTCCGCGCATCCGCCGCCGTCCCTGCGATGCGGCCGCGCGAAGGTCGGGCATCGGCGAGCGGAGTGCGATTCACGCGGGCTCCACGCGCGCGCCGGCCTCCAGCACGGGCGCGGACGTCGGCGAGGACGCGGGCGACGGCGCGGACGTCCATCGCGCCAGCACGCCCTCCACGAACGTGGCCGTGCGCGTGCGCAGCGGCTCGAAGGTAAGGCCCACGCCCACGCCGGTCAGGATGCCGCCCACCCGGTCGCTCAGCCCCAGCCACTGGCCCAGGTAGCCCTGCAGCACCTGCTCCAGCGTGGCGAACGTCACGACCATCGCCACGCCGACGAGGCCCGCGACGGCCGTCCGTCGGATGGCCAGGGCGGGGTCCAGCGCGCCGGCGTAGAACATGGCAATGGCCACGCACGCCAGCAGCGCCGCGAACGCCGCCATCATCGACAGCCCGTACCAGAAGCGCAGCGGCGGCACGTAGCCCGTGGCGTCCTGCAGCACCTTGAGCAGCGACGCCAGCACGGCGATGCCCGTGGCGAGCAGAAAGCCCTCCAGCACCCAGTAGATGCGGCGCCGCCCGTCCGCGTCGGCCCCGCGGTAGCCGGCGCGCAGGTTCAGCGCGCTCACGGCCATGCTGGACAGCAGCATCCCGAAGACGATGTACTTCAACAAGGTGAAGTTCGGGAGCGGCCGGCCTACCACCTCCGCCACGATGCGGATGGACTCGGGGACCAGGATCAGCCCCAGGATGGACCCCGTCGCCACGCGCCGCACGGCCGCGGCGTCCAGGGACCGGCGCTGGGCCGCGGCCAGCACGCGCCGCGCGCGAGAGCCGCCGTCCGCCAGCTCCGCCGGGGTCAGCGGGCGCGGAAACGAGCAGGAAAAGCGCAGCATAGCCGTCATCCCCGCCAGCGCGCAGACGGGGATGGAGAGGTCCGTGACGCTCCGCAGCCACTCCGGCGCGCGCGCCATCGTCATCAGCCACCACACGCCGTCGCCGGACAGGACGAACGCCGTCAGGGCCAGGAACGTGGCCAGCGCCCGCGCGTCGTTGCGGTCCCAGCTGCGCCACGCCAGGGCCAGGGCCAGCACGGCCGCCGCGGGCCCGCTCAGCAGGGTGATGAGGATGATGGCGATGATGACGCCGCGCGTTCCCTCCGCGTCCGCCATCCGCAGCTGCAGCACCTGCCCGGCCAGGGTGATGACGGACAGCGCCACCGCCGTCGCGGCGAGCACGCGCACGAAGCCGCGGGCAAGGAGGGAGCGGGAAACGGGCATGATCCTGCGGAGAACGGGACTGCGGGGATGGATCGGAAGCGGACCCGGAAGGTAGCCCCGAAGGGGCGTGGATGGAAGTTCCGAGTACCAACCCCGCACCCTCCTGCCTGCACCCGGCACCCGGCACCCGGCACCCGGCACCCGGCACCCGGCAC
>NZ_DASURI010000022.1:0-8298 GCF_036280135.1 Longimicrobium sp. | reverse complement strand
GGGCATACGGCAGACGCAGGGGACGCTTCGGCGTGTCCTGCGTCTTTTGTTTGCGTCCACGGAGTAGCTGTTACGGAAATCTGTTGCAGGCTGTCCGCGGCAGGTGTACTATCCGCCCGTTGGTGAACCAGGCGGCGATCGCAGCCCCGACCTATCCTCCGCGGCGCGTCCTTTCCCGGATCCGTCATCCCGCCGACGGACGCGCCTCCCCCCGCCACACCTTTCGGCCCACCCGGAGACACACATGCGCCTCACCCGTCCCACCGCCGCCGGCGCCCTGCTGGCGGCCGGCCTGGCCGCCGCGCACCCGTCCGCCGCGCAGATCCGCGTGGAAACCGCCCCGCCCCTGGCCTCGCAGCGGTGCACCAACGTGATGGATCCGCCCATGATGCGCGCGGCCGGCGCCACGCTCACCATGTCGCCGGCGCAGTACGACATCGGCGGGATGCCGTTCGCCACCAACGTGTACAACAACGGGTTCGTGGCGCCCACGCTCACCATGCAGGCCGGCGAGCCGCTGAACCTGACGGTCGTCAACGACATGGGCGCCACGGCGAACCAGCCGGCCGACGAGGTGCGGTGGACCAACAGCCACTACCACGGGCTGGTGGTCACCCCCAACCCGGCGGGCGGCGACAACGTCACGCACGTGCGCATCGACCGGGGCGGGCGCCGCTCGTACAACTTTCCCGTGCCCGCGGGCCACACCGAGGGGATGTTCTGGTACCATCCGCACCCGCACGGCATCAGCAGCTCGCAGGTGGCCGGCGGGCTGAGCGGGGCGCTCCTGGTGGGCAGCGTCACCTCGTACTTTCCCCAGTACGCCAATGCGCCGGAGCGGGTGATGCTCATCCGCGACATGTCGTTCGACCTCATGAAGTCCGTCGCGCTGCTCAACATCAACGGCAACCCCTGCTCACGCCTGCCCGTGCGACCGGGTGGGCAGCAGCTGTGGCACATCGGCAACTTCGGGTCGAACGTGTTCGTGAACCTCAAGCTGGAGGGCGCCCGCTGGACACTGCTGGCCCTGGACGGCAACCCGCTCCTGGCGCCCATGCAGATGGACTCGCTGTACCTGCCGCCGGGCACGCGCGCCGAGGTGATCGTCACGGGCCCGGCCGCGGGCGATTCCGTCCGCCTGTTCTCGGCGCCCATGGCGCTCAAGCTGGGCACGCCGGAGGTCACGCTGGGCTGGGTGATCGGCGATCCCGCCGCGCCCGGCTCCCCGCCGCCGCCCGCGGGAGCCGCGCCCGCCGGCGGACCTACGCCGCAGATCCTGGCGCAGGTGGAGCGCCTGCGGACGGCCACGGACGTCAACCGCCACACGTTCAAGTTCTCGTTCCCGGGTGAGGTCACGGCGGCCGTCAACGACTCCATCTACGAGCCCAACCACCGGCCCGTCTCCGTGCCCTGGGGCCAAGTGCAGGAGTGGACCATCGTGAACGCGTCGAGCGCGCTGCACACGTTTCACATCCACCAGACGGACTTCCTGGTCGTTTCCGTCAACGGCCGGCCGGCGGACGAGGGACTGCTGCGCGACAACGTGCCCGTGGGCGTGCACCGCTCGGCCGACGGGCAGCGCTGGGAGGGCGACACGGTCGTCGTGCGCTTTGTCTTCGATCCCATCGCCGCGGGTCCGTTCGTCTTTCACTGCCATGTCCTGCAGCACGAGGACGAGGGGATGATGCACAACGTCTGCGTCTACGATCCCAACGATCCCGCCGGGCCGCGAAAGTGCGACCAGATGTTCACCGGCAACGGCCACGGCCACTGACGTCCGCGCGATCGGTCCGGACGGACGGATGGAAGCGGAGGCAGGGAATCTCGCGCGGGTGTCCTGCCTTCGCGCTTTTGTCGGCGTCCGATCCTGCCGATACCTCGTGGTGACGGGGGCGCGCCTTTCCCGGCGGGCGGCGAGGACGCAGATTGTGCGGCCCGAACGGCTTCCCCCATCCGCCGCGCCGCCATGACCGAGGTCCACACGCTCGCCTGCGGGCACACCGTCCGCGACCCCGCGCAGACGCACTACTGCACGTACCTGCGCCTGCCGGAGCTCCTGCGGCTGCAGCCCGCGCCGGACGCGCTGCGGCACCCGGACGAGCACCTGTTCGTGGCCACGCACCAGTCGTTCGAGGTCTGGTTCAGCCAGATGCGCACGGACCTGCCGCGCATCATCCAGGCGCTGGACGCGGACGATCTGGGGATGGCCGCGTGGCTGGCGCAGCGGTGCACGGCCATCGTGCGGATGTTCTCGCCCATGATGCGCGTGCTGGAGACGATGACGCTGGGCGGCTTCTACGCGTTCCGGCATCACCTGGTCCCCGCCAGCGGCGGCGAGAGCGGCCAGTGGCACGAGATCGAGCTGCTGTCGGGCGCGCGCGAGCCGGAGTTCCGGCGCTACCTGCAGTCCGAGATCCACCCGGACCCCTCGTCCGGCCCGCACTCGCTGCTGTGGACGGACCGGCTGGAGGAGCTGTGGAACCAGCCGTCCGTGGCCACGGCGGCCCAGGCGGCGTTCGCGCGGCGGGGCGTGACCCCGGCGGAGGCGTACGCCGCGTCGCACGCGGGGCAGGGGCACTGGGACCTGGTGCACCTGGCCGAGGCGCTGCTGGACTACGACGAGGAGGTGCGCTGCTGGCGCTTTATCCACGCGCGGACGGCGGAGCGCACCATCGGCCCGGAGGTGGAGGGGACGGCGGCCAGCAGCGGCGTGCGCTTCCTGGAGCGCATGGCCACGCACCGCGCCTCGTTCTTCCCGTTCCTCTGGCGCGCCCGGGCCGACCTGTGGGACCGCATGCAGGCCCCGCCCGCCGCGGGCTGATCCGCCTTTCGCCGCGCCGGGCGGATCCGTCCGGCGGGGGATGCGGACCCGCATGGGCCCATCGTGGTATCAGGGTGTCGCAGATCCGATCGCGCGCGCATCCCCGTACTCTTTCTTCGCGGACCCCGGCACACGCCCCCGGGATCCGCGATGTCGTTCTGCCCGCCCGTCTTGCGGAATGCGAGAGCGAAACCGGCGGGTTCAGCGGCGATGCGTGCAACGGCCGAGGCACTACCGCTGGTACTGAAATTGTATCAGCTTTGTCCAAACATTACCCGGCGCGGGGGGCGCAGCTGGTTCCCGTGCACAGCCACCGCTCACCCGTCCGCTCCGTCCTGATGATCTATCCGTCCGACCCTGCCCGCCAGACGCTCGCGCTGCCCGGGCTCTCGATGATCTCCGCGCCCGACGTACAGGGCGAGGGGCTGATGCAGGCCGGCTACCGCACGGCGGACCGGCTGCTGCGGCGCCTGCTGCTGGCCCACCTGGTGCTGGTGCTGGCCCTGGCGCCCCTTCACGGCACCTGGCGCGCGGCGCTGCTCGGGGGCATCCCCGTCATCGCCCTGGGCTGGCTGGCCGCGTGGTGGTGGGAAGGCCGGCTGGCGGCGCGGATGAGCATCGCCACGGCCCTGCTGACGATGTCGGCGCTCATCATCCACCAGAGCGGGGGGATGATCGAGATGCACTTTCACATCTTTGCCATCCTCGCGTTCCTGCTGCTGTACCGCGACTGGCGCGTGCCGGTGGCGGGCGCGGTGGTCACGGCCGCGCACCACGTGCTCTTCAACTACCTGCAGACGCACGGGATGGGCGCCATGATCTTCCAGCACCACACGGGCTGGGGGATCGTGGCCGTGCACGCCGGCTGGGTGGTGTTCGAGGTGGCCATCCTGGTGTACATGGCCCGGCTGCTGGCCGGCGAGACGCGCGCGG
Source organism: Longimicrobium sp. (assembly GCF_036280135.1). GTDB lineage: Bacteria > Gemmatimonadota > Gemmatimonadetes > Longimicrobiales > Longimicrobiaceae > Longimicrobium. The sequence continues at coordinate 4,544 of NZ_DASURI010000022.1, read as the reverse complement.
CCGAGGGGCTGGTGCGCCTGGCCGCCCGCGTGGGCGAGGGCGACCTCACGGCCCGCGCCCAGACGGGCGCCGGCGCCGTGGGTGACGCCGTCCGCGCCGTGAACGAGGGGACGGAGCGGCTGGCCGACGCCGTCCGCGGGGTGCGCAACCGCGCCCTGGAGGTGTCGGAGGTGGCACTCACCTTCAACGCCGCCGCGGACCACGTGACGGGCGCGGCCGAGGAGGTGGCGCGGGCCCTGGGCGAGGTGTCGGCCGGGTCGCAGGAGCAGGCGCTCAACACGCAGCAGATGGCCACCACCCTGGGCGGGATGGCGCGCTCCATCGGCAGCGTGGCCAGCCGCTCGCACGGCGTGGCGCAGGCGTCGGAGCGCGCGGCCGGGGTGGCCCGCGACGGCTCGCGCGTCATCGAGGACGCCGTGGGCCGGCTGCAGGCCATCCGGCAGACGGTGCTGGAGGCGGCGGCGCAGATCAGCGAGCTGGGGGTGTACAGCGACCGGGTGGAGACCATCACCCGCGTCATCACGGACATGGCCGCGCAGACCAACCTCCTGGCGCTCAACGCCGCCATCGAGGCCGCGCGCGCGGGCGAGCACGGGCGGGGCTTCGCCGTGGTGGCGGAAGAGGTGCGCAAGCTGGCCACCCGCTCCGGCGAGAGCGCCCGCGAGGCGGCGGACATCATCCGCGACGTGCAGACGGTCACGGGCCGCGCCGTGGAGGGCATGCAGCGCGGGACGGCCGAGGTGAACGCGGGCGCGGCCCTGGCCGGCGACGCGGCCACGGCCCTGCGCGAGATCGTGGCCATGGTGGAGCAGATGGTGGGCGAGGTGGCCGCCATCTCCAACGCGTCCGAGGAGATGGCGCAGGCCAGCCGGCAGGCGCTCTCCGGCGTGGGCGTGGACCCCGTGGCCGTGGAGGCCGGCGCCCCCGACGCGCTGGACGTGCTCACGCGCCTGGCCCGCGCCAACGCGTCCGCGGCCGAGTCTGCCGCGGCGGCCGTGGAGGAGATCAACGCCTCGATGGAGGAGATGAGCGCCTCGGCCGAGGAGCTGTCGCAGATCGCCGGCGAGCTGCAGTCCGACGTGGAGCGCTTCCGCACGGGCGAGGATGCCGTGGCCGCCGTCCCCGTCGCCGCGGTGCCCGTTCCCCGCGTGGTGGACCTGCGCGCCCGGAGTGGCGCCGCCGCCTGATCCGCATCCGCGGAACCCGGAACGCCGAACGGGGGCGTCGCCACGTCGCGACGCCCCCGTTGTTCGTCCGGAACCCCGCGATCAGTACACGTCCACCTCGTAGCGGCAGCGGCCCGATGCACCGCACCCGGCCATGATGATCACCAGCCGGTACACGCCCGTGCGGCGCGGTGCCGCGACGACGGTGGGGACGTCGTCCATGGCCTTGTCCTCGGCGGCCCAGATCCACCGCGTCCCGTTCCAGCGGTACAGGACGAAGTCCAGGTCGTTGCAGTTGACGTCGCAGACGCCGTCGTACTGGTACTCGTTGCCGGCGTACAGCGTGAGGTCCAGCTGACCCTGCTCGCCGTCGTACAGGTTCCCGTAGTACGTGCTCCGGGGTGGCGACGCGGGGCCGGCGCCGGCCAGCAGGGCCGTGCTCGCGAGGATGAGGGACGTCCGGATGAAGGTGCGCATGAAGTCCTCCTTGGCGCCGGGGAGGCGCCGATGCGAGGGGAAGATGATTCGGCGCGGGTGCCGTCCTGGGCAGGCGGCGAGGGGTCCGCGCCGGACCGCCGCTCGGGCATGGGCGGTGCCACCGGGGCGCCATTTCGTGGAGGCCAGGCGCGGTGCCGTAAACAAGCGGTCGGGGCGGGCGCGCGGCCCTGGCACGGTGGTGCGTCCGAATCCCGTTCGGGGAGTCCGTGTCCCGGTCCGGATCGGTGGGGGCTGGACCGGCGGGCGCGTTGGGGCCATCATCCAGCATGCGCATCGCACGCCTTTTCGCCGTCCCGCTCCTGCTCGCGCTGGCCGGGTGCACGCTGAACCTGCCGCGCGTGGAGGGGCCGGACCGCAACGCCATCCCCACCGCGTGGCCGTGGGAAAGCCTGATCTACGCCGCGCGGACGGCGGACGGGCACGTGTTCGTCGTGGACCTGGGCTGGCACGGGGCGGCGGACGCGCTGGAGCACGGCCTGGCCCGCATTGGCGCGCGGCCGGAGGAGGTGACGGACGTGTTCCTCACGCACAGCCACCGCGACCACGTGCAGGGGTGGACGGCCGTGCGGCAGGCGCGCTTTCACATGGCGCAGGCGGAGGTGCCGCTGTTCCTGGGCCAGGTGCGCCACGCGGACCTGCCGTCGCGCGTGAGCGCCGCCGCCGTGGGCGATCCGGGCCCGTGGAGCGGGGAGGTGGCCGTGCGGCCGTTCTCGCGCGACACGGTGTTCGCGTTCGGCGCGGACACCGTGCGGGCGTTCCTGGTGCCGGGCCACACGGCGGGGAGCACGGCGTACCTGTACCGCGGCGTGCTGCTGGCCGGCGACGCCATCTCGCGGCCGTACCACACGGGCTATGGTCCCGGGATGGGCATCTTCACGGCGGACCGCGCCGCCGGCCGCGCCTCGCTGGCCTCCCTCTTCGAGCGCCTCCGCCCGTACGACGTGCAGTGGGTGTGCACCGCCCACGGCAAGTGCGCCCGCCCCGACGAGCGCTTCATCCGCAAGGTCCTGCGCTGAAACCCCTACTGATTTTTCTCACGCAGAGGGAGCAGAGGCAGCAGTACTGCAACTGCTTTTGTAGTACTGCTGCCTCTGCTCCCTCTGCGTGAAATGCCGTAAAGCTCACCCTGCCGAGGACTTTGCCTCCGCGCGCGCAGTTGCCTCCGCGCGGCCGCGGACGACTTCCAGGATGTTGCCCTGGATCTGCCGCATCACCAGGTCCGTCCACAGCCCCGCGTACGGGTTGAAGTGCGTGCTCAGCCGGTGCGTGCTGCTCAGCACCAGCTCCGTCTCATTCGGCGCGATGGGGACGATCTCGTACGTGCCGTCCAGCACGTCGAAGTACTCGCCGCCCACGGTCACGTGCTGGTCCAGCGTCTTCGTGGGGATGCTGTCGGCGGCGATGGTGAACGAGAGCTTTCGCAGCGGCTCCCACACGATCACCGTCTCGCGGAACAGCACCCCGCGCTCGAAGCTCGCCTGGCGCACTCCGCCGATGCCGTCGTGCGAGAGCGTGGCCTCGATGGGGCGGGGAAAGCCGATGCGGTGGATGAAGCTCGTCCCGTACTCCTCCGGGCGGATGGGCGGCACGCGGATGATCTGCGCCCACACGTCCTCCGCGCCGGCGTGGATGCGGATGCGGTTCTCCACCACCCGGTGCGTCCGCGCCTGCGGCATCCGGTTCTCCACGGGCCCCGCCACGTACGGCAGCAGCAGGACGGAAAAGAGCGCTGTCGCGCGCATCCGCCGGCTGGCGACCCACCGCACGAGCGTGGCCAGCGCGCCGCCCAGCAGCGCCATGAGGATGAAGATGGGCGCCATCATCACCACGCAGATCAGCCCCTCCACGCCCACGGCCAGCACCGTGACGAGCACCATGAGCGCCGCGCCGAACGGGATCACCAGCCCCGGCGCCAGCGCGTCGTCGCCCTCCCCGCGCCCCACCGCCGCGGCGAAGTAGCCCACCGCCAGCGGCATGAGAAAGATGAAGGTGAACGTCATAGGCTTCGCGATGGGCAGCTGGTCGCTGAACGCCAGCCGCCCCACCAGGCCGTAGAGCACGCTGCCCAGCAGGGCCAGCACGAGTCCGGATTTCGTCAGGCGCATCGGGATGTCTCCGCGAGAGATCAGAATGAGTCGGCGCTGCGGTCGCGTCAGAGCGGCACGCGGATGAGGACCTGCTGCCACGAATCGCGCGGCTCCGCGGCGGGGCGCACGCACTCCGTCGCGGGGAGCGGGGAAAAGACGCGCGGCAGGAGCGCGCCTCTCACAGCGTCGCGCGGGGAGGCGGGCGGCCGGCGGATCCACGCGGCGACGTGCGCCGCCACGCGGAAGGCCAAGCGAACGAGCAGCGCCAGCACGCCGCCGATCACCGCCATCACGACGAACAGCGGCGTCAGCAGCACTGTGACGAGCACCGCCGCGCCGCCCTGGGCAATGCCTGCCGCCAGCAGCATCAGCGCGAAGGCCGACGGGGGCAGCAGCCCCACGCGCGGCTCGTCCGACCGGGCGACGGTCCGGTAGCCCACGGCCATGGGGAAGAGGAAGAGAAAGGTGAGGGTGAGCCACACGGCCTGGGTCGTCCCCGCGTCGTACGCGCGCCGGGCCACCAGCCCGAAGACCACGCTCTCCGCCAGGGGAAGCAGGGCGAGCAGCCGTAGCCGCGGAGGGAGGAGCTCTCCCGAGTCATCGCACAGGATCATTGCCCCGGCGTCATCGGCGAGCGGCGGGCGGGCGGCAGGTTCTTCGGCATCCACCGCATCGGAGGGTTCGACGAGGGTGCCGGGGCGATCAGGATCGGTCGGACGCATGGCTTCAACTCCACCCACGGAGGAGAGGAAGGCGAACGCGTGAATTGAACGCGTTCAGTTGAACGGGTTCA
>NZ_DASURI010000021.1:0-4720 GCF_036280135.1 Longimicrobium sp. | reverse complement strand
AAAAAACGCGGATCCCGTCCCCTCGCCGAAAGCAGCCCCTCTACCAAGGGACGCCGTCATCCTGCTGATTCCTCCGGTCCGCGACCGGCCGTCGCGGCTGCAGAATCCCTGCTCTTCCAACCTCCCCCAGGGGTTTTTGGGGGAGGTGCGAGCCTACGCGAGCGGAGGGGGCGCCCCGCGCGGAGCCTGCCGTTTCCGCTCAGTTCCCCGCGCGCTCCGTCTCCAGCCGGCGCTGCAGCGCCTGGCGCGCGTTGGCCGCGTACCGCTGGCACGCCGTCTGGTCGATCAGCCCCTGCGGGCCCCGCGCGAGCCGCTCCCACAGCTGCGAGGCCGCGGGGTGCGGCGTGACGAGGAGGTCGCACGGCAGCATCTCCAGCGCCCGGTGACCACGCTCGAACCCGGAAATCAGCGACGGATGATCGAGGTAGCGAAAGCCGTCCGCCGAGATGGGTGTCTGGCTGTCGGCGTAGACCATGTCCACGCACCCCGCGTCGTCGCACGACCGCCACGACCACGTGGTGCCCCCGGGCGTATGCCCCGGCGTAAGGTGCGCCGTGACGGCGATGGGCCCCACCCGCAGCGTCTCCCCGTCCGCGAAGCGCCGCACGTCCACCACAGGCGGAAAGCCCAGCAGCACGCCGTACTGCGGATCGCCCGCATCCGAGGTGCCGCGCTCCAGCACGGGCGCGCTGGGCTCGCTCGCCGCCACCTGCCCGCCCGACGCCCGCTGCAGCGCCGCGATCCCGCCGGAGTGGTCGAAGTGCGCGTGCGAGTTGAGGATGAGGCGGATGTCCGCCGGATCGAACCCCAGCGCGCGGATGTTCTCCAGGATCAGCGGCGCGGAATTGGGCAGCGCGCCGTCGATGAGCACGTGCCCCGCGGGCGACGTGATGAGCACCGCGCCCAGCCCCCGCGTACCCACGTAGTACGTGCTGCCGTGCAGCTTTACGGGTGCCTGCGGCTCGTTCCACTCCGCGCAGCTGGAGCAGTCCTCGGCGGAATAGGCCTGGGTGAGCGGATCGCCGGGCTGTGCGGCGGCGGCGGTGGCCGACAGCGCGAGCAGGGACGCGGCGACGGTCGGGATGCGGGCGGATGCGGATCTCATCGGTCCTTCGTACGGCTCGGGTGAACGTGCGGGCCGGCTCGTGCGGCCCGCACGGGAACGATCCTGCTCAACGCGCGCCATTGGCCCACTGCGCGTAGGCGGCGCGGGTGACCAGCGCGATGGCGCCCTGCGTCTGTGCGATCTGCCCGCGCGCGTTGCGGACGAAGACGGCGACCGCCAGGTGCCCGCGCCCGCCGGGAAGCGTGATGACGCCCACGTCGTTCAGCGCGAGGGTGTGGGGCTCGGAATCCGCCGTCCACGTGCCCGTCTTGTGCGCCACGGTCGTTCCGCGCGGCACGCCGGCCACCATGCGGCCCTCGGGATTGCGCGTGTCCGTCATCCACCCGATCAGCCGCTGCGTCTGCGCCGGGCCCAGCAGCCGGCCGCTCCACAGCGCCGCCAGCAGGTTGGTGACGGCTTCCGGCGTGCCGGTGTCGCGCGCGTCCAGCGGACCGTACTCGCTCAGCCGCGTGTAGTCGCGGTCGATGCGGATCTGCGCGAATCCCATCTCCCGCAGGTCCGCCGTCACGGCCGCCGGTCCGCCCACCAGGTGCAGCAGCTCGTTGGCCGCCGTGTTGTCGCTGTCGGAGATGGCCCCCTCCAGCAGCTGCGCCACCGTCACGCGCGTGCCGGCCGACAGGCGCCGGCGAAACGCGTTTTCTCCCCACACCAGCCGCGCCGCGTCGATGCGCACGGTGTCGTCCAGGCCAATGCGGCCGCGCTCCACCTGCCGCAGCACGTGTACCGCCAGCGGCACCTTGAGCACGCTCGCCAGGAAGAACGGCTCCCCGCCGCGCGCGCCGAACGTCTCGCCGCTCTCCAGGTGCCGCACGTGAAAGCCGATGACGCCGCCCGTCTGCCGCTCGGCCTCGCGCACGGCGGCACGGAGCGCGGCGGTGTCGGCCGGGGTGGCGGCGGCGCGCGGCAGCGCATCCGCCGGCGCGGGAAGGTGGCGGGCCGCGAGCGGCGCGGCCAGCGCGAGCAGGGCGGGGACGATGATCAGCTTCATCTGCGGTCCTGGGGTACGCGGTGGATGTACGAAACAGTTCGTAGATCGAACATACGACAGGTTTCGTAGATGTCAATTCCCCTGGTTTCGCAAGATATAGGAGAGCGGGAAAATGGGGAGGGACTTCCCTCCACGAACTGCTTCGTATATGATTCGTCCGCGGCCCGCGCCGATGCGGGAGAGCACGTTCGCTACCCGGGATCCCGTCGCCATGTCACGCACCCCGCCCCTGCCCACCGAAGGCGAGCTCCGCCTGCTGCGCGTCCTGTGGGACCGCGGCGCCAGCACCGTGCGCGAGGTGCACGAGGCGCTGGGCTCCGGCGCGGAGACCGGCTACACCACCGTCCTCAAGCTCCTGCAGATCATGCACGGCAAGGGATTGGTGATTCGCGACGACAGCAGCCGCACGCACATCTACGCCGCCGCCGTCCCGCCCGAGACCACGCAGCGCCAGCTGGTGACGGACCTGATTGACCGGGCGTTCGGCGGCAGCGCGCACCGGCTGGTGATGCAGGCGCTGGCCCCGCGCGCGTCCAGCCGCGAGGAGCTGGACCAGATCCGCGGCCTGCTGGACGAGCTGGAGCGGCGGGAGGGCGGCCGATGAGCGCCCGCGTCGCCGAGGCCGTCGGCTGGGCGCTCGTCCACTCGCTCTGGCAGTTCGCCTTGCTGGGCGCGGCGCTGGCGCTCGCGCTGCGCGTGCTGCGCGGCGCGCCGTCCACGCACCGGTACGCGCTCGCCTGCGCCACCCTCGCGCTGATGCTGGCGACGAGCGTGGCCACGGGTGTCGTCGCGTGGCGGGGCGGGGAGGGGGCGGAATCCGCCGTGGTCGAGTCGGCGTCGGCGGACGCGCACCGGGCCGTCGCGGAGGCGCGAGATGCGGATCCCGGCGGCGTGATCGCGGAGTCCATCGACGTGGCACCGCGCTGGTTCCGCGCGGACGACGTGGCGGAGGTCTCAACCCGCGTCCGCGGCGCGCTGGACGCGTACCTGGGATGGATTGTGGCGGCGTGGCTGGTGGGCGTGGCGCTGCTCTCCCTGCGGCTGGCCGGCGCGTGGGTGTTCGTGCAGCGCCTTACGCGCATGGGCACGAGCGCCCCGCCGCGCGCGCTGGCGGACGCCGCCCGGCGCCTGGCCGACGCGCTCGGCGTGCGGCGGACGGTGGCCGTGCTCGCCTCCACGCTCGTGCACGTGCCGACCGTCGTGGGGTGGCTGCGGCCCGTGATCCTGGTGCCGGTGAGCGCCCTGACGGGCCTTGCGCCGCGGCAGCTGGAGCTGCTGGTCCTGCACGAGCTGGCGCACATCCGCCGCCACGACTACCTCGTCAACCTGCTGCAGACCGTCTGCGAGACGCTGCTCTTTCATCACCCCGCGGTGTGGTACGTGGGGCGGCAGATCCGCGCGGAACGCGAGCACTGCTGCGACGAGCTGGCCGTGGGGCTCGCGGGCGTGCGGGAGTACGCGGGCGCGCTGGCCACGCTGGAGGCGCTGCGGCAGGATGCGCCGGCGCTGTCCGTCGCGGCCAACGGCGGATCGCTGCTGGCGCGCGTGCGGCGCCTGGTGCAGCCCGCGCCCCGTCCCGCGCCGCCGCGCCTGGGCGCCGCCGTGCTCGCGCTGCTGCTGGCCCTGGCCGTGGCCGCGCCCGCCGTGGGCCGCGTCGTGGAGGCGCGCGAGCCGGCGTCCAACCTCGCGTGGACGCCGGCGTGCCCCGGGGCCAGCGCCGCCGCCGGCTCCACGCTGTGCCCGGACGTGGATAACGCCCTGGGGACCCTGCTGGCCGGGTACGCGCCGGGCGCGTCCGCCATCGTGCAGGACGTGCGGACGGGCGCCGTGCTGGCCTACGCCGCCACGGGCGATGACGCGCGCGGGCTCACGGAGCCGGTGCTCCCCGCGTCGGTGTGGAAGCTGGTGCTGTCCGCGCTCTGGTGGGAGCAGGGGATGGGCGACGGCGCGCTGCCGTGCCCGGCCACCCTGGACGTGGGCGCCGGACGCGTGATGCGCAACAGCACCCGGCCGCCGGCGACGCTGGCCGGCCCCGCCGAGATGCTCGTACACTCGTGCAACACGGCCGCGGCAACGATGGCCCTGCGCCTGCGCGACGCCATGGGCGAGCAGGGCGTGCTGAACGGCGTGCGGCGGATGGGCTTCGGCGCGGGGGACGGGGCGGATGGACGCGACACGGCGTTCTGGGCCACGCGTTCCGCCGATTTCCGCGCGCGGATGAGCCCCGCGCGCGGCCGCGTGGGCCCGGGCGACGCGTGGGATGGGTTCGCCATCGGGATGCTGGACGTGGAGACGACGCCGCTGCACGTGGCGCGCTTTCTCCAGGCCGTCGGCAACGACGGGACGATGGTGGCGCCCACGGTGGACGCCGCGCTGGCCGGCCGCGACGCGGGGCATCCGGTGATGTCCGCCGCCACCGCCCGCCGGCTGCAGTCCGCCATGCGCGACGTGGTGCGCCGGGGCACGGGCACCGCCGCCGCCGAGGCGCTGGGCGACGCGCCGTGGACGCTGGGCGGCAAGACGGGCACGTCCCCCGGCGGGGCGGGCGAGACGGACGGCTGGTTCGCCGGCCTGGCGTTCGACGGGGCAGGGAGCGCGCGCTACGT
>NZ_DASURI010000020.1:0-4316 GCF_036280135.1 Longimicrobium sp. | reverse complement strand
CCGTCCAGCAGCCGCACGGCGCTGTCGCCCTCCGCCTGCGCGCGGGTGAGGTTGAGGACGATGGTCTCCGCGCCCAGCCCGCGCAGCTGCTCCGCCTTTTCGCGTCCGCCCTCCTCCGCCTCCTCGCTGGCCATGGGGACGACGGCGATGCGCGCGCGTCCCGGCCCGCCCGCCAGCTCCACAAAGCGCGAAACGAGCTCCGGCGGCTGCGATCCGCCGCCCACGATGAGCAGGTGTCCGCGCGCGCCGTCCGGCGCCGGCCCGGAGGCGGGCGAAGCGGACGCGCAGGCGGCGAGAAGCACGGAAACGGCGGCGAGGCAGGTGCGGCGCATGTGGATCACGGGTGCGGATCGGCGGATGTACGACCGGGGGAATCCGTCCAGCGTACGCCCCCGCCGCCGCCCCCGTCAAGCGCCGCACCCGGAGGTTTGGATGGAAAGCAGAAGAGGCGCGGCCCCGGCCACGCCTCTTCCGCCATACCGGGCGGTGTTCAGGTGCTTGCCTGGATGTGCAGCTTCAGGGTGGTGTCGCCCCCCTCGCTCCAGGTCCCGCTGGCCTGCAGCTGCGCGGTGAAGCCGGTCTTGTACGAGAAGTCCACCGGCTGGTTGGGCCCGATGCCGCTTCCCTCGAATACGGTCCTGTCGGCGACTAGGTCCACCACCTTGACGCTCCAGGTGCCGTTCTGCGGCGCCGTGACCGTGCCGGTGCCGGTGATCCTGACCCAGAACGTCGTCTTCTTGGGAGTGGTGAACGTCCCCTTGCCGTTGGTGATGGGGATGCTCAGGGTCTCGTCGATGGCGGCGGCCACCGACTCCTCGCCGGCCTCGAGCGCCGCGAGACGCTGCGCGATCCCGGCATCGATTCCTACTGCGTTCTCGATGTTTGCGAGCATGCTGGCAACTCCGCTGATGAAGGTTTGCAAAGAACCGAAAGAGTCCACTTTCCGGGGCAAGTGGAGATGAATGTATGTCTCCTTTAGGATCGCAAACGCAAGATTCGCGATCAGGGTGAACCGATCCTCCATGATCCGCTTGCCGTCCCGCTGACGGATCCGCACGCACTTTCGCACTTCCGCACTTCCGCACTCACGCACTCACGCACTCACGCACTTTCGCACTCACGCACTTTCGCACTCACGCACTCGCAGTTCCCTCCCTGGCCCACCCCTTGCGGCCCGCCCCGCCGCGACGTACCCGGGTCCTGCCAGGCAGTCCGGACGCACCCCCACGAAAACGAGACAGAAAGCCGATGCCGGAGACGATCGACGCCAGCCGCAAGGTGGTCATCGAGAACGTCGAGCCCGAGCTGGACTGCGGGCGATACGCCGTGAAGCGCGAGGTGGGCGACACCATCACCGTCCGCGCGGACATCTTCAAGGAAGGCCACGACGCCATCTCCGCCGCCATCTGGTACCGCCCCGAGGACGAGGAGACGTGGCAGGAGTCCCGGATGAAGTTCTGGGACAACGACCGCTGGGAGGGCGCGTTCACCGTCGACCGCAACTGCCGCTGGTACTTTACCGTCGTGGCGTGGACGGACACGTTCGGCACGTGGCAGAGCGACCTGCGCAAGAAGTACGACGCGGGCCAGGAGGTGCTGCTGGAGCTGTTCGAAGGCGCGCAGCTCCTTGCCGCCGCCGCCATCCCCCTGGCCGAGGGGCCGGACCGCGACCGGCTGATGGAGTTCCTGCGCGAGGTCGCGGGCGACGAGCAGCTGGCGTCCGGCGGGCTCATCCCCCGCAGCGCGTGGGCGCAGTTCCGCGACGACGTGGAGGGCGGATCGCACCTCACCGTGGCCGAGCGCGTGGCCGCGGCGCTGGATCCCGCGCTGCTGGAGCTGATGTCGCGCTACCCGCTGCGCAACGACCTCACGCGCTTCGACCGCGAGCTGCCCGTGCAGGTGGACCGCGTGGCCGCGCGCTTTGCCGCGTGGTACGAGCTCTTTCCGCGCTCCATGTCGGACGACGAGTCGCGCCACGGCACCTTCGACGACGTCATCCGCAAGCTGCCGTACGTGCAGTCGATGGGCTTCGACGTGCTGTACTTTCCGCCCATCCACCCCATTGGCTTCACGTTCCGCAAGGGCAAGAACAACACGCTCAACCCCGGGCCGGACGAGCCGGGCGTGCCGTACGCCGTGGGCTCGGACGCGGGCGGGCACAAGGCCGTGCACCCGGAGCTGGGCACGCTGGAGGACTTTCGCCGTCTCGTGGCGGCCGCGCGGGAGCACGGGCTGGAGATCGCGCTGGACTTCGCCATCCAGGTGTCGCCGGACCATCCATACGCCAAGGAGCACCCGGGCTGGTTCTACATCCGCCCGGACGGCACCATCATGTACGCCGAGAACCCGCCCAAGAAGTACCAGGACATCTATCCCCTGAACTTCTACGGGGATGACTGGGAGTCGCAGTGGGCGGAGTGGCGCGACGTGATCCTGCACTGGGTGGAGCAGGGCGTCCACATCTTTCGCGTGGACAACCCGCACACCAAGCCCGTGCAGTTCTGGGAGTGGATGATCCGCGAGGTGCAGCGCGAGCACCCGCAGGTGATCTTCCTGTCGGAGGCGTTCACGCGGCCCAAGATGATGCGCGCCCTGGCCAAGGCGGGCTTTTCGCAGAGCTACACGTACTTCACGTGGCGCAACTTCAAGGGCGAGCTCACGGAGTACTTCACGGAGCTCACGCAGGGGCCCATGAAGGAGTACTTCCGGGGCAACCTGTTCCCCAACACGCCCGACATCAATCCCGAGTTCCTGCAGCGGGGCGGGCGCCCGGCGCACATGATCCGCGCCATCCTGGCCACCACGCTCAGCAGCGTGTACGGCATCTACAGCGGCTTTGAGCTGTGCGAGGCCACGCCGCTGGCGCCGGGCAAGGAAGAGTACCTGGACAGCGAAAAGTACCAGGTCAAGGCGTGGGACTGGGACCGCCCGGGCAACATCCGCCCGCTCATCACGCGGCTCAACGAGGCGCGGCGGCAGAACCCGGCCCTGCAGGAGTACGACAACCTGCGCTTTTACCCGGCGGACAACGACAACGTCCTGTTCTACGGCAAGATGACGGAGGACCGGACGTCGATGGTGTTCGTGGCGGTGAACCTGGACCCGTTCGCCACGCACGAGACCATGCTGCACTTTCCCCTGCCGGACATGGGGATCGGCTGGAGCGACCCGTGGGAGGTGGAGGAGCTGCTGACGGGCGAGCGCTTCTTCTGGCACGGCGGATCGCAGTGGGTGCGCCTGGAGCCGGATGCGCCCGGCCGCATCTTCCGCGTGCGCGCCTGGCGCAGCTCGGAGCACGGGTTCGACTACTTCATGGAGCCCACGCTCGTTTGAAGTGCGTGAGTGCGTGAGTGCGGGAGTGCGAAAGTGCGAAAGTAACTGATCGGCGGGCGGGGAATCGGGCGCGCTGGCTGGCCCCCGGCCGGAGCGGCTGAAGCCGCCGCAACGACAGCGGAAAGCCCCGCCGGACGACGCTCACGCGTCACCCGGCGGGGCTTCACCTGCTCCTGTGGTCGCCTCCCGGCGCGATGGCCGCCCTCGCGCCTCGCGTGCGGATCTGATCCGGGAATGGCAGTCCCCCAGCCGGAGCGAATGAATTCGCCGCTGGTAAAGGCACGAAGTCCGCCTGCGCGGACTGCACGGGCGTCACCCTGCGGCGCCGCCCGCCCTTCGCCGGGTGGTGGCCCGTACTGGTGGTTGAAGCCTCGTTCGCAGAGCGCGTCGGCGCGAGACGGGGCTTTCTGCTGTCCCAGCGGCGGGTTTCCCGCTCCGGCTCGGCGTGGGCCTTACCGGATCAAATCCGCCATCGGCATCCGTCGCCGGGTCTGGGTGCCCGCCGTCGCGCCTCCGAGCCGCCCCCGCCGCGGACCCACTCTCGCACTCTCGCACTTTCGCACTTGCAGTTCACGGCCCGGCCCGTGCAATGCCCATCGGCCGCGCGCGATACAGAAGAACCCGCAGAGAGGACGGACATGCGCATGCATCGATGGATTGGGGCGTTCACGGTGGCCGCGGCCATCTCGCTGTCGGCGTGCGGCGGCTCCGAAGGGGCCGGCGGCGCCGAGATCGGCTCGGCGGACGGCATCAGCCCCACGGAAGGCCAGGAGAAGGTGGGCGGGCCCGGCGAGGGCAGCCAGGCCGTCGGCTCGCCCTCGGCCCAGGACCAGGGCACCACGGTGAACGACACCACCCCGCACCGCCCCGGCGCCCCGGCCACGCCCTGAGGCAGGGCGGGGGGAACCGGCCGACGCGCGGTGCCGGCAACGGTGCGGGACGCTCGTTCGAAGTCTACACCCTCTCCCGCGCAGTTTGCGGGA
>NZ_DASURI010000019.1:0-6612 GCF_036280135.1 Longimicrobium sp. | reverse complement strand
GGGTGGGCAGGCGCGCGTCGCCGGTGGCGCGCAGGGTCTCGGCCACGGGGGCCAGGGCCAGGGCGCGCACCACCTCGGCGGCGTCGCCGCTGGCCACGGCGCTGCGGACGCGCAGGGCCTCGGCCTCCAGCCCCTTGCGCTGCAGCGCGCCTTCGAGCTCGCTGAGCCGCGCGTTGAGGGCCTGCGCCGCGGCGGGGTCCGCCAAGCCGATGTCGGCGCTCACGGCGGTGCCGCTCAGGCCGATGCGCACCAGCTCCTCCGCGCCACCGGCGCCGTCCAGGCGCAGCACCACCTGCTGCAGCATGCGCGCGGGCCCGCCGTGCTGAAGCTGGAGGACGCGCGCCACGCGCTCCGCCATTCCCGCGTGAGCCGCCGGCGTGGTGGCGGCCGCGCCGCGGACGTCCGCCGCCAGGCGCGGGGCGACCGGCTCGGAATGCGGGCGCTCGTCGCCGCGGCGCTCGCGGGGCGCGGCCGGCGCGGCGGACTCCGTCGCGTCCGTCTCCGGCGCGGGCTCGTCCTCGTGCCGCTCACGGCCGGCGTTGCGCGACGCGGACGAGGCGTCCACACCGGTCGGGCGCGTCCGGGCGTCCGCCGGCTGCGCGTCGCGGACGGGCGCGGGGCTCGCGGCGTCGGTCGCGGCCGGCGCTTCGCGGTCCGTCGCGGGACGGCCGGCAGGCTGCGTCAGCTGCGGCGCGGCGCCGGCGGGGACGCGGGCCACGGGGACGTCCACCGGGGCCATCGGCGCGGCCGGGTCCGGCGCGGCGGACTGCGGCGCGGCGGGCTCCAGGGACGGCGCCGCGTGCAGCGGCGTGCGCGGGCCTTCCGCGGGAAGAACGGCGGGCTGCGCGGGCATGGGCGCGGCGTAGCCGGGCACGTAGGCGGAGCCGGGAACGGCCACCTGGGCCACCTGCGCCACGTGGGCTACCTCGGCCACGCGCGCCACCTGGGCCACGCGGGCAATGCCGTCCACCTGCGGCGCGGCCGCAGGCATGGCCTCCATGGCCCGCATCCCGGCCGCGAACGGCTTGGCGGCGGCGGAGGGCGACGCGTCCGGCAGGTCCGCGTCGTCCCACGCGGACGGCGCGCCGGCGGCGGCGGATGCCACCCAGCCCGGCGTGCCCCGCGCGCGGCGCGGAAGCTCCACGTGGCCGGGGTCCTTGGCGCCCAGCGTCTGCAGCCCTTCCTCGGCCGCGATCTGCGCCAGGTGGCGGAAGCCGGCCGAGTTGTTCCAGTCGCCGTCGATCAGCAGGTCCGCCGCGCGGCCCGTGCGGTGGTTGGAGTTGAGCGTCCAGGTGACGACCGGCCCGGGCGCCGTGCGGCCCTGCGCGTACAGCCGCTCCTGGCGCGACTGCGAGCGGTACGTCTCCAGCACCTGCACCTCGTGCCCGTACTCGGCCTCCATCCGGCCGATCACGCGCTCCAGCCGCGTGCGGAACTCCGGGTCCAGCGCCGAGAGGTCGCGGATCACGCGCGAGGTCTCACGCACCCGCGCCGCGCCCTCAGCCGAGCCGGACGCGGCGGATTCGGCCACTGTGCCCACTTCTCCGTCTGCCGCCGTCGCGGAGCCCGTGCGGGCCACGTCCGCCGACCCGGCCTCGGAGGATTCCACGCGCAACGTCGCAGTCGCATCGGCCGAAACGGCGTTGGCGGATGCGGTGGATCCAGCGCGCGCCGTCATCGCATCGACCGAAACGGCGTCGGCGGATGTGGCACGCGGCGACATCGCATCAACCGAGACGGTATTCGCGAATGTGGCGGATGCTGAACGCCCGGTCGTCGTCGCGTCGGCCGAAACGATGTCGGCGGATGTGGCGGATCCGGCACGCGGCGCCATCGCATCGACCGAAGCGGCGTCCGCGGACGTGGCGGATGCAGCACGCGGCGCCGTCGCATGGGTCGAAACGGCATCAGCGGAGATGGCGGCCCGCGGCGCCGTCGCATCAACCGAAGCGTTGGCGGATGCGGTGGACGCGGCCTGCGTCACCCGCGCGAGCTCCGCGGCGGGCGTCGTCTCGATCGCGGTGGATGCGCGGAAGCCGGCCCACGTCCCCTGCCCCGCCATCCGCGCGATGTCGGGCGATGCGGTCGATCCGCCGGCCAGCTCCTGCAGGAACGAGGCGGAGGTAAAGCCCGTCGCGTCGGCGAACGCGGCCAGTTCGCTGCCCTGCGCCGTGTCCGCGCGGAGGGCGGCGAACTGCGCGGAATCGACGGACGCGACGCGCGCCAGCTCCTCCACCGTCGCCGCCGCAGTGAACCGCGCGGATCCAGCAGACGCGGTCGATCCGGCGGACGCAACCGATCCGGCCTTGGCGCCCTGCGCGGTGGCGACCTGCGATGCATCCATCGACGCGACGCGCGCCAGTTCCTCGGCCGAGAACGCCGTCGCGAACCGCGCCGTCCCCGCCGAAGCCGCGGCTGATTCCGCCGTCACGCCGCGCGCGGCCGAAGCCTGCGCATCGGCGGAAGCGAATCGCGTCGCCGTCGCGCCGGACGCGGTGCGGTCGGCTGCGTCCACCATCCGCGCGTCCGCGCCAATTGTGGTCAAAGTGGCCGCAGCGTAGTCCGCGGCGGACGCATCGGCATCCGCATCCACCGCCGTTTCGCCCGCGCCGGCCAAGCCGAAGCCGAGGGTCGCGGGGGCCTCGGCGCGGACCTGCGCGGGGAGCATCATGGCCCCGGCGAGCACGGCGGCGAACTCCAGCGACTCGGCCTCGCCGGCGTCGGCGACGCGATCGGCGTCGGGCGCGGCGGAGCGGGCGCGGTTGGCGGCCAAATCGGCGCCGGCGAACAGGTTGGCGAGCACGTTCAACGGACGGTCCTCGAGGTCGGGAGCACGGCGCCGCTGATGGCGGCGGCGCGATCGGGGCCCAAAGCGGTGAGGATGGCGGCTACCTGCCGGTCGCCCAGCATCCCCAGGACGAGCTGGATCTGCGGATCGCCCAGGCGGCCCAGCACGGCCGCGGCGTCGCGCGGCTGCATGGCGCCGAACACCTTGGCGATGCGCCGCGGCGTGAGCGGCCGCGCACCGGCCAGCGCGGGAACGGACGTGGCCAGCGAGTCGAAGACGGCGGCGACGCTGTCGGGCACGGGCGGCGCGGCGGTGTCCGCCGCGAGGGCGGCCGAGTCCTCCAGGGCCAGCACGGGCGCCGGCGCGGAGATCACGGAATCAGCCGCGGTGCTGTCGGCGCGGGCGCTGTCGGCGGCCGGCTTCTTTCCGGCGGCGTGCTGCGCCAGGGGCGGCTCCTGGCCGCGCTGCCAGGCGAACATGCCGCCCGCGCCGCTGCCGGCGCCCAGCACGAACATGCCCGCGAGGGCAATCATGCGGCCCATCAGCCCTCCGTCCCGCTGCGGGCCCGCTTGATGGCGGCCGACGCGGCGAAGCGCGCCAAGGCGATCTCGTCCATCTGCACCCGGTCGGCCTGGGCCTCCTCGGCCGTCCACTCCTCCAGGTGGCGGTCGCGCAGGCGGTCCAGCACCCGGCGGTCGCGCAGGGCGTCGCGGTACTGCACCAGCTGGGCGTCGGCGCGCTTTTCGGCGGCCTCGGCCGTCTGCGCGCTCACCACCAGGTGCCGGTCCAGGTGCTCCATCACCCGCGCGGCGGCCTGCAGCTGCGACACGGACTGGGGCGCGGCGCCCGCCGCCAGCAGGGCGGTCGAGCCGGCCGCGCGCACCTGCTCCAGGGCGGCGTGGGCGTCGCGGGCCTCCTGGGCCGCGCCGCGGGCCGCGGCCAGCTTTCCGGCCGCCTCGCGCTCCCCGCGCGTGCGCATCTCCAGCACCTGCTGAAGCCGAAACTGGAACGCCATCAGGTCGCCTTCCGTTGGGTCATCTGTTCAATGCGCCCGCCCAGCTGCACGAGCGCCTGGCGCGTGTCGTCAAAGCGCGTGGGCGCGTCGGGCCGCTGCCGCAGGAAGCTCAGCGAGTCGGGCCGCAGCTGCAGCGCCGCGTCCACCATGGCGTCGCTCCCCTTCTGGTAGGCGCCCACGAGCACCAGGTCTTCCTTCTCGCGGTACGCCGCCTCCATGCGCAGCAGCGTGTTGGCGGCCTCGCGGTGGACGGCGGGGATGATCTGGTCGCGCACGCGGCTCTTGCTCTCCAGCACGTCGATGGCGGGAAAGTGCCCCGCGCCGGCCAGCTTTCGCGTAAGGACCACGTGGCCGTCCAGGATGCTTCGCGCCGCGTCGGCCACGGGCTCGTTGAAGTCGTCGCCGTCCACCAGCACCGTGTACAGGCCGGTGATGCCGCCGGCGGACCCGTTGCCCGCGCGCTCCAGCAGGCGCGGCAGCGAGGCGAACACGCTGGGCGGATAGCCCTTGGTGGTGGGCGGCTCGCCCACGGCCAGGCCGATCTCGCGCCACGCCATGGCCACGCGGGTCACCGAGTCCACCATCAGCAGCACCTGCTTGCCCAGGTCGCGGAAGTACTCCGCGATGGCCGTGGCCACCATGGCGCCGCGGGCGCGGACGAGGGCCGCCTGGTCGCCCGTGGCCACGATGACCACGGAGCGGGCCAGCCCCTCGGGCCCCAGAGAGTGCTCCAGGAACTCGCGCACCTCGCGTCCGCGCTCGCCCAGCAGGGCGATGACGTTCACGTCGGCGGCGGCGCTGCGGGCGATCATCCCCAGCAGGGTGCTCTTGCCCACGCCGGAGCCGGCGAAGATGCCCACGCGCTGCCCCCGGCCAATGGTGAGCACGCCGTCGATGGCGCGCACGCCCGTCTCCATCACCTGCCCCACCATCTCGCGCTGCAGGGGGTTGGGCGGCTCGGCGCTGAGCGGAACGCGCTCCACCACCTCCAGCCGACCCTTGCCGTCGATGGGGTTGCCCAGGCCGTTCAGCACGCGCCCCAGCATCCCCGGCCCCACGCCCACGCCGAACGAGCGGCCCATCGACTGCACGCTGCTGCCCGGGTGCAGGCCGTCCAGCTCGCCCAGGGGCATGAGCAGCACGCCGCGCTCGTGGAAGCCCACGACCTCGGCCAGGATGCTGACCGTCTCGTCCAGGGCCGTCACGCGGCACAGCTCGCCCAGGCCCGCTTCGATGCCCGCGGCCTCGATCACCAGTCCCACGACGCGCGTAACGCGGCCGTAGCGGGCGAACCGGGGCACACCGGTGAGGCGTCGGGAGAGCAGCTCGGGCATCGTCTCGGAGTCGGTGGGTGATGGATGCGTCGCGTTCACGGCGCGGTGGAAAGGCAACGACGGGACCACGTGCCGCGCCGCGTATCTCATCGACGCAAACCCATGCAGAACGGTAGTTTAGAATGCGTTGATCGGTTGCGGCGGGCGGCTGTCCCGGCGGGAAGAATCCACCGCCTCGGCAGATTCTGCCGGGCGCGCGGAGTGGGACGATTCCGCCGCCCTGGATGAGAGGCTCCGTGGAAGCAGCGGTCACGGCGGGCGAGGTCGGGGACGAGAAAAGGACGGGGCGGCTCGCGATGAGCCGCCCCGTCCCTTGAGAGAGCTAAAGCTCGAGGTCCTGCCGCGTTCAGCGTGCGGCCGTGGCGACCAGGTCGAGGTTGCCGTTGAACACCAGGATCGGCGTCCACTCCAGCCGCAGCCGTATGCCTTCGCTGGTCTGCTGTACCGGCGGGGAGATTCGGGTGATCACCACGTAATAGAGACTTCCAACCTGGTAGAAGGTCCAGTGACGATCAGTCGGGGCTGTCTCGGGATCCCGCCGCAGGCCCATGTAGCGCTGGAACAACCGATGGCACACCGCAGAGTCGTTCGGATTGGTAAGCAGGCGAATCTGCGATGCGTCCACGATGGGAACGCCGTCCGGCCGCGTTTCCGAGCCGTATTGCGTAGCGTACTCCGTTACAACGCGCCGGCCCACCTCCGTCTCGCTGGTGCACTGGGCGTGAGACGCGCGTGCGCAAAGCGCCACGAGGACCAGCGCGAGCGTGAGGGCATGTACCGTCTTCATCGGTAGTTACCGGGTTCGAAGAGTTCAGTAGCCGCTAAACGTGAGGATCGCTCAAACGAGAACACACGAAGAGGGCGCATCGTAAGCACACTGAGCACTCCGTGCAACTCTCGGATGCCGAACTGGCGGAAGTGATTTCCTGAAGAAGCGCCACGGCTCATCTTGCGTGCGAGACTCGGAGGTCGCCCCCGTGCGCCAGGACCGGCTCCGAGTCACGCATGCAAGATCCTTCGTCGCCGCCATGGACCCTGCCGAAGCAAGGACCTGTGCGGCGGCTCCTCAGGATGACGCGTTCGGCGGAATGCGGGAGAGTCTTCCGCTGGATCGACTTTCCGCCTCGACTGCGTCATCCTGAGGAGCGCCCGCGCGAAACCCGATGCGGCACAGGACCTTGGGCGCGACCGAAGGATCTTGCGTGCGAAACTCGGAGGTTACCCTTGTGCACCACGGCCAGACCCGAGTCTCGCACACAAGATCCTTCGTCGCCGCCATGGATCCTGCTCCAACAAGAGCTTGTGCGGCGGCTCCTCAGGATGACGCTTTCGCGAGGGCGGACGGGGATTCTTCACTGGATCACTTCTCCGTCGCGATTGCGTTCGGCGGAGTACGGAGGGAAACGGCGGGACGGATTGCGCTCCGGGGCGGGCGTCGAGCACGGGACGGGAGATCCTTCGGTCGGCGCCAGGGT
>NZ_DASURI010000018.1:0-6968 GCF_036280135.1 Longimicrobium sp. | reverse complement strand
CCGCTCGCCTAGGCTCGCACCTCCCCCAAAAACCCCTGGGGGAGGTTGATGGATCACGGAGTCCGTGCCGGCGTGGCACTCACCCGTGACGGACAGTCCGCGCAGGCGGACTTCGCGACTTTCCAGCGGCGAATTCATTCGCTCGGCGCGAGGGCGGCCCCCGTGCACAAGGATCGGGTCCGCGACGCGCCCCCTCCGCTCGCCTAGGCTCGCACCTCCCCCAATAACCCCTGGGGGAGGTTGATGGATCACGAAGTCCGTGCCGGCGTGGCACTCACCCGTGACGGACAGTCCGCGCAGGCGGACTTCGCGCATTTCCAGCGGCGAATTCATTCGCTCGGCGCGAGGGCGGCCATCACGCACGACGGCCGGAGGGGGACAACTACCCCGCGCGCGAAGTATGCCCTCCGGCAGTCGGCTCGTTGAAGTATATACCCTCTCCCGCGCAGTTTGCGGGAGAGGGTGCGAGCCTACGCGAGCGGGTGAGGGCCTCACGCCGCCACCGGCTGCGGCTCCCCGTCCGCCGTCGCGCCGCGGCGGCGGTTACGGACCAGCAGGAAGACGGCATACGCCGCCAGCAGGCCAAAGCCGGCCAGGTACAGGTAGAAGCCCGTGTACAGGTCGCCCGGGTGAAAGGTGAACTCCACGTTGTGCGTCCCCGCCGGCACCACCACGCCGCGCAGCGTGTGGTTCGTGCGGATGATGGGCGTCTCGCGGCCATCCACCGTGGCCTTCCAGCCGGCGTACTCGTTGTCCGCCAGCACCATCAGCGCGGGGCGGCTCGCCGTCGTCTGCACCGTCACGCGGTCCTCGGCGTGCGCCGTCACCCGCGCGCCGCCCGTCAGGGGGCCGGCGGGCACGTTCACGGGCGCGTCCGCGGGGACGAACGCCGTCTGCGCCGGGTTCCATCCGCCGGCGATCATCGTCGGCAGGATGCGGTCCGCCGGCAGCTTCTGGACGTTGGGCACCAGATACGCGCGGTCCATCGCGTTCGCCACCTGGTACACCAGCGCGCTGCCGCGGAAGACTTCGCGCAGCCCCGGATGGGCCAGGGGCGCCATGCTCACCACGTAGCGCACGTTGGCGGCTTCCAGCAGCCCGGGACGTGGGTTGAAGACGATGGCCTGCTCGCCGGCCGGCGACTGCACGACCCCCAGGCTGTCGCGCGGACCCAGCAGGTTGTGAAAGTCAGTGATCTCCTGCTCGCCCGCGCCCACGTACTCCACCCAGCGCTGCAGGGGATTCGGGTGCTCGCCCGCCACCTGCTCGATGCCGAACAGCATGGGATAGTCGCCGCCCTTGCTGCCGCCGCGGCCCCACGTGGGCACGCCCGCGCCGGGGACGGAGAACGCCCACACGCGGTTGGGCCCGGGCTGCGACTGCAGGAAGCTCACGACGTCATCCGCCGCGAACGCCGTCTCCGGACCGTCCGTCGTGTGAAAGAAGCGCCGGTCGATCACCATCAGGTCCAGCACGGTCAGCAGCATCAGCAGCAGGGCGGTGCCCCGCGAGCCCATCCGCTGCGTCGTCCACGCCCACAGCACGGCCGTGATGCCGCCCGCGAAGAGCGCGAAGCGCATCCATCCCGCCGCGCGGCTGGGCTCGCCCGGGTTGGCGGGGCTGCCGGCCATCATCGCCCCCAGCACCGCCAGCGCCACCACCCCCACGCCGATCCACAGCACGTTGCCCAGCCCGCTCTCGTCCCTGGCGCCCACGCGCCGCGTGGCCGCCGTGGCCCGGCGCTCCGCCAGGGCCTCCAGCGTGAGCGCCGCCATCACCACCATGGAGAACGCGGCCACGTAGAACGTCAGGTCCGGCGCGCGAAAGCGGTTCAGCCCCGGCAGGGCCGCGTAGTACAGCCGGTAGAGGGGCGTGTGGCCGCCCAGGGCCATGCTCAGCGCGAACAGCGTCAGCCCCGCGAAGAACCACCAGTAGCGGCTGCGCCCGTACACCACGCCCACGAACAGCAGGACGAGGACGAACGCGCCCACGTACTCCGTGTGCAGCTTGAAGCCCTCGATGGCGGGAAAAAGCGGACGTCCCGTGTCGGGATCGGCGATGGACGCGCCCTGCTGCTCCGGCACGGCCATGGACACCAGGCCCGCGAACGGCATGGAGTACGACGTGGAGTACTCGTATCCGCGGCCGCCCTGCATGCCGCGCGGCGACTCGCCCACGTAGTCGCGGAAGGGGAGGAAGTTCACCCCCGCGATCATGAACGCGAACGCGATGGATCCAAATCCCAGCAGCACCGTCTTCGCCAGCGCGCCCGGGCGGCGGTGCAGGCCAAAGTGGAACAGCAGGTAGACGGACCAGATGAAGCCCGCCAGGATCAGGTAGTACGCGTTCTGGATCTGAAAGCTCAGCAGGGCGAACGCCAGCGTGCCCGCCGCCCCGGCGAACGGCGCGAGGGAGCCCGTGCGGATGCCGCGGTGCAGGAAGTAGAAGAAGAGCGGCGCCATGGTGGCCACCATGATGCGCCCGTCGTGGCCCGCGTACACCCACGACATGGTCACGCCCGTGAACTGGAACGCCGCGCCCGCCACGAACGCCACCCAGGGCCGGCAGCGGAGCTCGCGCGCCAGCAGGTACATCCCCAGCCCCGCCAGCCAGAACTGCACGACGAAGATGGCCGCCAGCACCTTGCCCGTGGGCAGCAGCGTCTCCGCCAGCAGGTGCACGGGATGGTACGCGCTGCCGGGGTTGGCGTAGACGGGCATGCCGCCGTACACGTACGGCACCCATTTGAGCAGGGCCCCGCTGCCGAAGCGGTCCGCGAAGAAGTCGTAGAAGAAGTAGCCGCCCGCCAGGTAGTCCGTGCCGTACACCTGCCGTCCCGGGAGGAACGCGGGAAAGAAGTACAGCAGCGACAGGATGAAGAAGGCCGCCGCGGCCATCCACAGCGGTACCGGCGGCTCGACGTCCACGGGGGCAGCCAGCGCGCTGGCGCGGCGGGGCGGGGGAGCGGTCTTGGCCATGATGGATCAGGACGGGGAAGGGGACGCACCGCGCCCCCGGGCGATTCGTTCGATGAACTGCAGGTGGTCCGCCGCCACGGCATCCCAGCGGTAGCGCCCGGCGCTCACGCGGGCGGACGCCGACAGCGCCTCGCGCGCCGCGCGGTCGTCCAGCAGGCGCGCGACGGCCCGCGCCAGGGCGGGGGCGTCGCCCGGCGGCACCAGGACGCCGCCGCGGGGCGCGTCCACCACCTCGGGGAGCGAGCCGGCCGCGGCGGCCACCAGCGGCACGCCGGCCGCCATGGCCTCCGCCGCCACCATGCCGAAGCCCTCGAAGCGCGACGGCATCAGCTGCACGGCCGCGCCGGCGAACAACGCCTGCCGCTCGGCCTCGGATACCGCGCCCAGCATGCGCAGGTTGCGCTCGATGCCCAGCTCGCGGGCCTGCGCCGCCACGCGGTCGGCGTCCTTGCCGCGGCCGGCGATCCGCATCTCCAGGTGCGGCCGCTCGCGGACGAGGAGGGCGACGGCCTCCAGCAGCGTGTCGAGCCCCTTCTGGAAGACGTCCAGCCGGCCAAAGTACAGCAGGTACTCCTCCGGCTTCCGTTCCACGCCGAACAGCGCGTCCGGCACGCCCGCGTACACCATGTCGATGGGCACGCCCGGCGCCAGGCGCTCCAGGATCTCGCGCGTGGCCAGCGACGTGGCGCTCAGGCGGGCCGCGCGGCGAATCATCCGCACCTCCAGCGCGCCGATCCCCGGCCCCAGGACGGGACCCCAGCGCTCGCGCGCCGTGGGGCCGCTCACGTGGTGCACGGTGATCCCCGCCGGCCGGTCCGTGGGGACAAAGACGGGCGTGTACGTGCTGAAGTCGAAGACGGCCGCGTCGTACGCCGCCGTCCGCAGCATCCGGTTCACGGCCGCCGCGTACGACAGGCGGCTCCACGCGTACGGCCCGCGCGCGCCCAGGCGCACGTATCGAACGCCGTCGATCGTCTCGTCGCGCGCGCCGGGGTAGTTACCCGTGGCCACGGTGGCGTCCACCCGGCCCTGCAGGTGGCGGTACAGCTCGAAGACGCGCACGGCGCCCCCGCCGGCCACCCACGGGTTGGCGGGGTCGTCGTAGATGACGTGGAGTACGCGCAGCACGGGTCGGCTCAGCGAACGCGGCGAAGGAGCACGTCGTCCAGCAGCAGCCCGTATCCGTCCGCGCCCTCGTTGTCGAACGAGAGCCGCGCCTGGCTCGCGCGGCGCACGCGGATGACGCGGTCGTAGCGCTGGAACGGCGCGTCGGCGGGGAGCGTGATGCGCTCGCGGTGCACGTCGCCCAGCCGCACCTCCACCGTGTTCACGTCGCGCCGGTGCGAGCCGGCCAGGCGAAAGCTCAGCTGGTACACGCCCGGCGCGAGCGGGAACGCCTGGCGCGAGACCAGGACCCCGGGCTTGAAGCGGATACCGTCGGGCCGGTCGCCGTCCAGGTCCACGTACAGCCCGTTGCCCGGCTGAAAGTCCCAGTCGGAGCGCGCGCCCACGAGGTCCACCG
Source organism: Longimicrobium sp. (assembly GCF_036280135.1). Taxonomy (GTDB): domain Bacteria; phylum Gemmatimonadota; class Gemmatimonadetes; order Longimicrobiales; family Longimicrobiaceae; genus Longimicrobium. The sequence continues at coordinate 2,468 of NZ_DASURI010000018.1, read as the reverse complement.
TGCCCTCTTCCACCCGCCAGTGCGTAAAGCGGTCGTACATCAGCACGGGCCGCTCACGGTTCTCGCCGTCGAAGCCGTCCCGCAGCAGCACCACCTCGCCTGCCCGGGCGTACGGCCACCCCGCCGTGCACCCCGCCGACAGGGCCGCGCACGCGACGGTGGAGATGGAGACGAAAGCGCTTCGGATCGGCATTCGGGACGGCGGCGGAGAGGCGCACGGAAAGGCGGTAAGATACCCGGAACGCGCAGTTTGGGGCAAGCGGACGGCACGACGAAACGCCTCCGCACGGGTCGACGGAGTCAACGGGAGCCGTTCTGGTCTCCCGTCAGTCCCGCCGACCCCGTGTGGAAGCGTTTCAGGATTTCGGGTCGATGGTGACCAGCACGCTGAAGCTGCCGAGCGCCTTCCGCGCCAGCACGGAGTACTTGAGCGACTCCAGGTCGCCACGGTAGTAGCGCGCGTGGACGACGTGCTTGGCCGGATCCACCGCGTTTTGGACGATGCGCTGCCACTCGGCGGGCGGCATCAGGCGCTCGTTGCCCACGTCCTGCCGCGGGTACCGGTCCGACGGCACGCTGAAGACGACGGAGCGGCACACGCGCGTCTGCTCGCGCAGGAGCGCGGCGATCTGGTCGTCGCCAAAGTGCTCCATGAGCCCCTGCGAGATGGACACGCCGAACGACTGGTCGCGGAACGGCAGGCGAAAGCCGTCGGCGCTCATCACGCGGGTGTTGGGGCCAAAGCGGCGCAGGTTGGGCAGGGCGGCGCGCAGGATGCGCGCGTCGTTGTCCACCGTCAGCGTGTGGGGCACCCAGCGCGACAGCAGCGCCGACTGGGCCCCGCTCCCCACGCCCACCTCCAGCACGGACCCGTTGGCGCGGCGCACCGTCTCGCGCAGCAGGTCCCAGTGGATGAGGTTGCGCTTGAGAAAGGTGGGCCAGGAGATGGTGTCGACCCGGAAGTTGTTCCAGTCGGCGGCTTGCACCACGAGATGTCGGTCCCGGTTGGGGTTGATGTTGGTTGTCGTCCGTCGTGGCCGCGATGCGGGCATCGCGGCGGGTGCGGCCGCGACGTCCTGTCGCGTCGCCCACAACGAGGCAGGGCAGCTCCCGTCGCTGCGCGACGGGAGGCCCTCTCCCCCGCGCGCCTGCGCCGCTCGTTCCTCGCGGCTCGGTGCGCGACCCCTCCCCCAACTTCGGGGGAGGGGTTGGTGCTCAGCGGCGTTCCTGCCGGGTGGCGGCCTGAATCGCGGAAACGACGCCCGCGAGGTCGTGCCACACCTGCTCGTTGCCGAAGCGCAGCGTCCGCACGCCGAGCGCGAGCAGCTCCTGATCGCGTGCGGCGTCGCGGTCACGCTGCTGCTCATGCACGCCGCCATCCAGCTCGACGCAGAGGCGGTGCGCGGCGCAGTAGAAGTCGAGCACGAACCGGCCCACGGGGTGCTGGCGGCGAAACTTGAGCCCGTCCAGCCGCCCCGCGCGCAACGCGTCCCATAGGACGTGCTCCGCGGGCGTGGCTTCCTGTCGGAGCTCGCGCGCCCGCTGCTCGAGCTCGATGGTCGTGTGCCGAACGCGCTCCACGCTCACCTCCGCGCCGAAAAGCCAGCCACCACGCAACCCCTCCCCCGAAGTTGGGGGAGGGGTCGACCGCCGTTGCGAGGAACGAGCAAAAAGGCGGTCGGGGGAGAGGGCCCCCCCGTCGCGCAGCGACGGGGACGACCGTGCACGATGCATCTCTTCCCCCTGGGTGGCCGCCGCGGATCGTCCAGATTCGATTCCGCCGATCCGCCGATCCCGCCCATCCTTCTCGTCGCCGATCCGCCCCGTTCTCTCCGCCTTACCCCTTCCGTTCCACGCGCCGGTACACCTGCACCAGGCGGTCGGCGATCACGTCCCACGAGAAGCCGGCGGCCACGTCCTCGCGCCCGTGTAGGCCCATCTGCCGCGCGGCGGCGGGATCGTCCATCATCCGCGCGATGGCGTTCCCCAGCGCCGGCGCGTCACCCGGCGGCACCAGGTAGCCGTTGCGGCCGTCGCGCACGATGTCCACGATGCCGCCCGCCGCGCTGGCGATCGTCGGCTTGCCGTAGCTCATGGCCTCCAGCAGCACCACGCCCAGGCCCTCCGTGTCGCCCTTGGCGTCCACGACGGCGGGGAGCACGAAGCAGTCGCACGACGCCATCCGCGCCTGCAACTCCTCCTTGGTCACGAAGCCGTGAAAAACGGCGCGGTCGCCCAGGTTCAGCCGTTGCGCCTGCTCGCGCAGCTTGGGCGCGTCCGGCCCGTCGCCCACGACGTGCAGGGCCACGCGGCGCTCCGGCGGCAGCGCGGCGAGGGCGTCCAGCAGCAGGTGCACGCCCTTGCGCTCCACCAGTCGGCCCACGAACAGCAGCTCGAACGGCGCGTCCGGGTCCGCGCGGGGCGGGGGAGGGGCCGCCGCCGGCTCCACCGTCGCGCCGAACGGGATG
>NZ_DASURI010000017.1:0-6583 GCF_036280135.1 Longimicrobium sp. | reverse complement strand
AGGTGGGCGAGCTCCGCGAGCCCGGAGGGGGCGCTCGCGCAAGACCTGCCACACGCGGACGACCGGGCCTCTCCCGATCTGTTCACCGAAGCCGGTCCTGGTCGATCGAAGATCACGCGGCGCGGTAACTGGCGCCGGGCGCGAAACTTTCGCGGGGCACCGGCGTACGGAACGCGCCGCGGTTGTGCACGACGCGCGCGCGGCGGATATTGGATGATTCACCCGCACGGCCCGCGCGGGGCGGCACTCCAGGCGCCCCGCCCGCAATCCCCACGCGGCCGTCCAGAGATAGATCAGCAGATCGTGGCCAAATCCCACAGCCGCAAGGGGAAACCCGGCAAGCCCACGGACGCGTCCGACGACGCGGACCGCACCGTCATCCTGCCCGGTGCCGACGCCGACCCCACGCTCGCCCCGACCAGCGCGGAATCCGCCGCCACGACGCCGGCCGGCGACAGCGCGTCCGCCGTGCCCGCCACGGCGGAGACGGGCGCCGGGACGCCGCCCGCGCGCGTGGAGCGCAAGGAGCTGGTAGGCTCGCTGCGCAGCAAGGAGCAGCAGCGCGCCCGCGACAAGGCGCGCGGCAAGCCCAAGGCGGCCGTCGCGGCCGAAAGCGCCGCCGGGGGCGTGCTGGAGTGGTTCAAGTCCGTGGGCGCGGCCATCCTGCTGTTCTTCGTCATCCGCACGTTCCTCATCACGGCGTACTCCATCCCGTCGGAGAGCATGGAGAAGACGCTGCTGGTGGGCGACTACCTGATGGCGAACAACGCGCTCTTCGGCGCCACGCTGCCGTTCACCGACATCAAGCTCCCCGCCCTGCGCGACCCGCACCGCGGCGAGATCGTCGTCTTTCGCCCCACGTACAACGAGCCCCAGATCGACGTCGTCAAGCGCGTGATCGGCGTGCCGGGCGACACGCTGCAGATGGCCAACGGCGTGCTGTTCCGCAACGGCAAACGGGCCAACGAGCCGTACGCGCACTATGACCAGGGCTTCGACGAGAACATCGAGCTCGAGGGCTTCGGGCTGGTGGATCCCAACATCATCCCCGAGCGGTACGGCGCCAAGAACCACCTGCCGCTGCTGCTGCCGTCCGTCGACAAGCAGCGCTACCGGCCGTCGCGCAACAACTGGGGCCCGCTCGTGGTGCCGGCGGAGCACTACTGGCTGATGGGCGACAACCGCGACCAGTCGCTGGACTCGCGCTACATGGGCCCCATCCCCCGCGAGGTGATCCGCGGCAAGCCGCTGTTCATCTACTACTCGTACGACAAGAAGGACCTGGGCGCCGCCTTTCCCAGCTTCATCACGGCGGCGCGGTGGGGCCGCATCGGCGACCGCATCCGGTAAGGGCGATGCGCACGGCGCCTGACGCCGCCCCCGCGCGGGGCGGCCCGTCGTCCCTGCCGGACCCGCCCGGCCCGCGCGACGCCTTCCCCCTGGCCCGCCTGTTCGCCTTTCGCCGCGACCCGCGCGGCGCGCTGGAGACGCTGCAGCGCACGCACGGCGACGTGGCCTCGTTCCGCATCGGCCGGCGCCGCATCTACCTGCTGAGCCACCCGGACCTGGTGCGCGACGTCCTGGTCACGCATCACCGCAACTTCATCAAGAGCTACGCCCTGCAGCGCGCCCGCGTGCTGCTGGGCCACGGCCTGCTCACGAGCGAAAACCCGCTGCACATGCGGCAGCGGCGCTTGGCGCAGCCCGCCTTTCACCGCGACCGCGTGGCCGCCCTGGCGCGGACGATGGTGCGCTACGCCGTGGACGCGGCGGACCGCTGGCGCCCCGGGATGGAGGTGGATGCCGGCGCGGAGATGAACCGGCTCACGCTCGCCATCGCGGGCGAGACGCTGCTGGGCGCGGGGGTGGAGGACGAGGCGGACGAGATCCGCGGCGCGCTGACGGACGCACTGGGCCTGTTCAACCGCCTCCACAACCCGCTGGGCGAGCTGCTGGACCGCATCCCCGTGCCGGGCACGATCCGGATGCGGCGCGCCCGCGAGCGGCTGGATGCCACCATCTACCGCGCCATCGCCCAGCGCCGCGCGTCGGGCGAGGCGCACGACGACCTGCTGGGCATGCTGCTGGCCGCCCGCGACGACGAGGGCGACGGCGGCGGGATGACGGACGAGCAGCTGCGCGACGAGCTGCTCACGCTGTTCCTGGCCGGCCACGAGACCACGGCCAACGCGCTCGCCTGGACGTGGCACCTGCTGGACGGGCACCCGGAGGTGGAGGCGCGGCTGCACGACGAGCTGCGGACGGTGCTGGCCGGCCGCGCGCCCACGGCGGAGGACTATCCGCGCCTGCCGTTCACCCGGGCGGTGCTGGCGGAGTCCATGCGCATCCGCCCGCCCGCGTGGACCATCGGGCGGGAGCCGCGGGAGGACTTCGAGGCGGGCGGATACCGCGTGCGCGCGGGGAACATCGTGCTCGTGAGTCCGTGGATCGTGCACCGCGACCCGCGCTGGTGGAGCGAGCCGGAGGCGTTCCGGCCGGAGCGGTGGATGGCGCCGGACTTCGAGGCGTCGCTGCCGCGGATGGCGTACTTCCCGTTCGGCGGGGGGCCGCGCAAGTGCATTGGCGAGGGGTTCGCCTGGATGGAGGGCGTGCTGGCCCTCGCCACGCTGGCGGGCCGCTGGAAGCTGCGCCTGCTGCCCGGCGCGCGCGTCGTGGGCGAGCCGCGCATCACGCTGCGGCCCGTGGGGCTGCGGATGCGGGTGGAGCGGGTGTGAAGTGCGAAAGTGCGAAAGTGCGAAAGAGAAGAGGCCCGGCGCGGATGCCGGGCCTCTTTGCGTTTGGGCGGGGCTCGCGCCGAGCGACTAAAGTCGCCGCAACGACAGCGGAAAGCCTCACAAACTACGTGAGGCTTCAACTTCCCGCGCGGGAGGGTCCCGACCGTGGCGACCATCCCGCCGGAGCGGGTAAACCCGCTGCTGGGACAGCGGTAAGCCCTGTCTCGCGCTGACGCGCTCCGCGAACAGGGCTTCAACTGACCGGACGCCACCCTCGTGCAGGACCGGTGTTCTCCCTTCCCCCACGCAGTTTGTGGGGGAAGGGTCGGGGATGGGGGGCGCCCGCCCGTGCGGGATCGAACGCCTCCGCTCTGGATGCCCCTCGCCCGCTCAGTACATCCCGCGCCCGGAGTCGTCGCGATTGTCGTCACGGTCGCCCGTCTCGTCGCGGTCCAGCTCCTCGCGGCGGCCGGGGTAGATGTCCGGCTCGCGCGGCGTGTCGCGGCGGCGCGCCACCAGCGCGACGGCCGCCATCGCCGCCGCGCCCAGCGTCACGGCCGCGAGGATCGAGCGGCCCTTGCCGGCACCCTCGCGGTCCGACCGCTCCTCGCCCCCGCTCTCCCCGCCGGACCGGCCGCGCGATCCACGCTGGCTCTCGCCCCTGGATCCGCCACGCCCGCCCTTGGATCCGTCGCGCCCGGAAGAGCCGCCCTCGCTGCCTGAACGACTCCGCGAGCCGGAGGCGCGCTGGCTGCCGGAGCGGCTTTCGCTCTCGCCGCCGCTCCGCGACTGGCTCTCGCGACTGGATCTGCTCTCGCTGGAACCGCGGCTGCCGCCGGAGCCGCGGCCGTTCCCATCGGCGGCGTGCTGCTCCATCCAGACGTTGGTGTGGTGGTGGATCTGTCCGTCATCGCCGACGTACTCGCGCTCCTTCAGCGACCAGCGGCGGGTCTCACGCTCGTTCTCGCTCATCGTGCACTCCGTGGTGGTTCATCCGTCCGCCCCATCGGCGGGGCCCCCGTGCACGGTTGGTGCCCGCTGGCCGACAGCGCGATGACCGTCGTGCTTCGCGCCCCCGCCGGCTATTCCCTGTTCCCTATTCCCTGCAGTCGCAGTTCCGGCCGCTCCTATCCATCCGCCGCCCGGCACGCTACCTTGCCGCCCGCGACCCACTTCATCCGCACGAGATTCCGGAGGCTGGAGCGGCACATGACGGACAAGCGTGTTTGCACGATGGCGGCGGGGCTCGTGGGCTCCGAGATCCTCAAGATCGCCGCCGACATCCGTGCGATGCAGGCCAGCGGCACCGAGGTGTGCAACCTTACCGTCGGTGACTTTTCGCCGAAGGAATTTCCCATCCCGCAGTTCCTGCAGGACGGAATCGTGGCGGCGCTGCAGGCGGGCGAGACCAACTACCCGCCGTCCGACGGCGTACCGCAGCTGCGCGAGGCCGTACGGCGCTTCTACCAGCGCACGCTGGGGCTGGACTATCCGCTGGAGAGCATCCTGATCACGGCCGGCTCGCGGCCGGGCATCTACAGCACCTACACGGCCATCGTGGACCCGGGCGACGTGGTGGTCTACCCCGCGCCGTCGTGGAACAACAACCACTACGTGCACATGGCCGGCGCGCGGGGCGTGCCCATCGTCTGCGACGAGCGCTCGGCGTTCCTGCCCACGCGCGCGGACCTGGAGCCCGTCATCCGCGGCGCGCGGCTGCTGGCGCTCAACTCGCCCCTGAACCCGTCGGGCACGGCGTTCACGGCCGAGGCCCTGGCCGATATCTGCGATCTGGTGCTGGAGGAGAACGCGCGCCGCGGTCCGGACGAGCGCCCGCTGTACGTGATGTACGACCAGGTGTACTGGATGATCACGTTCGGCGGCACGCAGCACGTGAACCCGGTGTCGCTGCGGCCGGAGATGCGCGAGTACACGGTCTTCATCGACGGCATCAGCAAGGCGTTCGCGGCCACGGGCGTGCGGGTGGGCTGGACGGTGGGTCCGGCGGACGTGACCAGGCGGATGGCCGGCATCCTGGGCCACGTGGGCGCGTGGGCGCCGCGCGCGGAGCAGGTGGCCACGGCGCGCCTGCTGGACGACGCGGGCGAGATCGAGCGCTACCACGCCACCATGCTGCGCGACGTGCAGGACCGGCTGGACGCGCTGTACGAGGGCTTCAGCCGGCTGGCGGAGCGAGGGTACCCCGTGAGCGCCATCCCGCCCATGGGCGCCATCTACCTGAGCTTGCGCATCGCGCTGCACGGCTGGCGCACGCCGGGGGGCGAGGTGCTGCGCACCAACGAGGAGATCCGGCGCTACCTGCTGGACGCGGCCGGGCTGGCGCTGGTGCACTTCCAGGCGTTCGGGATGCTGGAGGACACCGGTTGGTTCCGGGCGTCGGTGGGCGCCGTGTCGCTGCCGATGATCGCGGCGATGTTCGAGCGCCTGACCCCCGCGCTCGAGGCCCTGCGCCCCGCCGACGAAGCCGCCGCGGCGGACTGATCGCCATCCGCGCCGCGCTTTGATGACCGGAGCCCGTTCGCGACGATTCGTCGTCGCGGGCGGGCTTTTCCATCCGGTGCGGTCGCGGTGGTCCGCCGGCTGGCATCGTCACGGATGGCGGGCGTGGATCGTTGATCGGCGTGGGATCATCCGTCACCTCGTCCTTGAATCCGCCATGCGTCGTTTTCGCTTTTTGCCGATGTTCGCGCTCGCGCTGCTCCCCGCCTGCGGCGCCGCGCCCACGGGTGCCGGCGAGCAGCAGCTGACGTTGTACGTGGCCTCGTACACGCGCACGTGCACCGGCACGTACGAGATGCAGTGCCTGCAGATCCGGGACGACTCCGCGGACCCGTGGGGCAACTTCCATGGCGAGATCGAGGGGTTCACGTATGAGCCGGGCCACGAGTACGTGCTGCGCGTGCGCGTGACCGAGATCGCCAACCCGCCCGCCGACGGCTCGTCGCGCCGCTACCAGCTGGTGCAGGTGGTGAGCAAGACGCCGGCGTAGAGGGCTCGTCCAGAGCGAATGAATTCGCCGCTGGAAATTCGCGAAGTCCGCCTTCGCGGACTGCCCTGGAGACGGCCGGCGGATGTGCAGCGGGGCGGCGTCCGGTCGGTTGAAGCCCTGTTCGCAGAGCGCGTCAGCGCGAGACAGGGCTTACCGCTTTCCCAGCGGCGGGTTTACCCGCTCAGGCTGGGGCGATGCACATTCGCTGGATCTCGCCCACTTTCGACGCGAGCCCGCCCCGAACGCAAAGAGGCCCGGCATCCGCGCCGGGCCTCTTTCGCACTTTCGCACTTTCGCACTTTCGCACTCGTCCGTCACATCCCCACGGCCGCGCGCGCCCCCGTCCGCCCGGTCGGGGTGAGCGCCAAGCGGTCGGCGTCGGCGCGGGAGATCCAGCCGTCGTGCTCGGCGCGGCGGATGACCCGGCGGGCGAACTCCGGCTCCCAGCGCAGGTGCTCGTGCAGGTGCCCCTCGCGGCACTCCTCCGCCGCGTCGGGTGAGTCCTCGTGGTTCAGCAGGTGGATGGCCAGCATGGTCTGCGCGAACGCCCACCGCTGCCGCGCCCGCCGCCGCGCGATGGCCAGCAGCCCCCGCTCCGGCGCGAGCAGGAACACGAGCATGAACACCACGCCCGTCATCGTGGCCATGGACCCCGCGATGGACACGTCGAACAGGTAGCTCATCCAGTACCCCGCCAGCGCGCTCACCACCGCCAGCCCCATGCTCAGCCCGATCATCCGCGGCAGCCGGTCCGTCAGCAGGTAGGCGCTGGCGGGCGGGGCGATCATCAGCGCCACCACGAGCACGGAGCCCACCGCGTCGAACGCGCCCACCGCCG
>NZ_DASURI010000016.1:0-8643 GCF_036280135.1 Longimicrobium sp. | reverse complement strand
GGGTCCCGGCCCTGCGGGCGCGCATCCCTCACGCAACCGACCGGTCCGCCGCCTTCCGCGCGGACGGGGACGCTTCTACCGCCCGCCGAGGGCCCCCTCCCCCCGACCCCCTGCCCCCGCTTCGCGGGGGAGGGGAGCACTTCATCGCGCGGGATGGTTGCCGCCCTGCACGGGGCTCGCGGAAGTGTATCCCCTCTCCCGCGCAGTTTGCGGGAGAGGGTGCGAGCCTAGGCGAGCGGGTGAGGGCCCGGGTGAGGGCGCGAGCCGCGGATCCGCGCGCTGGCCTCGCCCACCGTCACCGTGATCGCGCTGCCGATGAGCGCGAACCACAGCGTGTCCACCACCCTGGGCATCGCCCCGAACTGCTGCGCCGCCCACAGCGACGCCATCGCCCCGACGGCAATGCCCATGCCCGTCAACGCGTCGCGTCCGTCCGCGCGCTTCGAGACCAGCCCCAGCAGGAATCCGCCCAGCAGTCCGCCGTACGTGAACGACGCGATCTGCAGCGCGATCACCACCAGCGGCGTACCGGCCGCCACCAGCTGGAACGCCAGCGAAACAGCGATCATCACCACGCCCCACGCGAGCGTAAAGCGCTTGCCCACGCGCAGCAGGTGCTCCTCGCCGCCGCGCTTCGTCAGCGGCACGTACAGGTCGTGCACGCTCACGGCCGCCAGCGCGTTGAGCGACGACGACATGGCCGCCGCCAGGATCGCCGCCACGACGAGACCCGCCACGCCCGTGGGCAGGTGCTCGATGGCGAACGTGGGAAAGACGGCGTCCGGCTGCGGGAACACGCGCCCCTCGTAGAACACCCACAGCCCCGCGCCGATCAGCAGGAACAGCGCGAACTGCAGCAGCACGATCACCCCCGAGCCAATCAGCGCCCGCCGCGCATCCCGCAGGGACGGCGACGCCAGCAGCCGCTGCACGATCAGGTGGTCGGCCCCGTGCGACGCCATCGTGAGGAACGCGCCGCCCACGATCCCCGTCACCAGCCAGTTGCCCTGCGCGAACCCGCCGTCCAGGTGCAGCACGCGCAGCTTGTTGGCCGGCGCGGCGGCCCGCACCAGGCCGTCCCATCCGCCCGGGATCATCCCCAGCAGCACCCACAGCACGGCGATGCCGCCCACCACGTAGATGAACATCTGCGCCACGTCCACCCACACGACGGCGCGCAGGCCGCCGTAGTAGCTGTACAGCAGCGTGAACACGCCGATGGCCACGATGCTCTGCCAGACGGGGATCCGCGCGATGACGGCAAGGGGGATGGCCGTGGCGAAGATGCGCACGCCGTCCGCAAGCACGCGCGTGACGAGAAAGACGATGGACGCGAACCGCCGCGTTCCGTTGCCGAACCGGCGCTCCAGCAGCACGTAGGCCGTGGCGATCTCGCCGCGAAAGTAGCGGGGCAGCAGGAACGCCGAGATGGCGATGCGGCCGATGAGGTAGCCCGTCGCCAGCTGCAGCATCCACAGGTCGCCCGTGTACGCCGTCGCCGGCACGCTGATGACCGTGAGCGCGCTGGTCTCCGTCGCCACCACGCTGAAGCACGCGGCCCACCACGGGATGGCGTGGTCGGCGAGGAAGTAGTCGCTGGCGTCCTTCTGCTTGCGTCCCAGCGCGCCGCCCAGGACGGACACGAACGCCACGTACGCCAGGACGATGGCGATGTCGATGGCGGAAAGGCTCACCCGCCGCTCCCCGTCCTGCTCGTATCGGCCGGCGCGGATGCCGGGGCGGACGCGGACGCCGCGCCGCCGAACTGGGTCTCCAGCGCCTGGACCTTGTTCGTCATCCAGGCACGGATCTGCGGCTCGCTCTCCAGGCTCTTCGACGCGTCCCACGACGCCGGGTCGATGCCCGTGCCGCCCGCGCGGCGCTTCGCGGCGAGCTGGTACAGGGCCCGGCCGCCGCGGTCGTACACGCGCAGCTCCCACGTGTACGGGTGCCGCGGGCCGCCGTACTGCACGGCCCACACTTCGGCGTCGCCGTCCGCGTTGATGTCCTCCACGCCGGAAAGCTGCCGCAGCGCGCTGCTGTCCGGCTCCGCGGGCGCGTTCGGTCCCGTCCGCACCGTCCCCGGCAGGTCGGAGACGTACAGGCCGGGCTTGGTGAACGCGTAGGTCACGCTCGTGTCCGGCATCTCCAGGATCAGGATCTCGTGCCCGCCGGGCGCCACGCTCACGCCCTCGCGCAGGGGATCGTCCACCCACTGCTGCACGGGCACGGCCGCCGCGATGAAGCGGCCGTGGTAGTTGCGCACGTGAAAGGGGACGGCGGAGCGCACCTCCGGCCCGATCTGCCGCCGCGCCACGGCCAGCGCGGACGTGTCCGCCGCGGCGGAGTCCGGCGGGGCGGCGGCCGCGGATTGCGCCGGCCTGGCGTCGCCGCCGCACGCGGCCAGGAGCGCGGCGCAGGCCACCAGCGCGCCGGGACGGATCACCCGCGCGCGGCGGGCGTACCAGGGGAGAGAGCTGGACATGATCGTGAGCGGGATCAGCGGTCGGGATGCCGGGTACGGTTGGTGTCCCCAACCTACGGGTTCCGCCGGATGCGCGAAACGCCGTCCACGCCCGCCCCGCCGACGTTCATCATCTCCCCATGATCCAATCCGCGTTCCCCGCGTGGCTGCCGGACCCGCGCCACCTGCGGCGCCTGTTCGTACGGGGCGTCGTGCTGTGGCTGGGAATCCGGGCCGGGGTGGTGGCCTGCAGCCTCCTGTCGCTGGTCCCGCCCGGGGTCGTCCGGAGGGGCGCGAGCATCCTGGCGCTGACGCCGCCCGCGGCCATGGCGCTGGTGCTCATTGTCGCGGGCGTCGCGGCCCTGGAGGCCTGGCGGGCGCGCGAGACGCTGTTCGCGGCAAACCTGGGCCGGCACCCCGCGTGGCCGTCCGGCGTGGCGGCCCTGGTCGGCGGCGTGCTGGAATTCGGCATGGCGGGGGTGGTCTGAGTGGAGCGCGTCTTCGCGGCGGACAGCATCCGCAAAAACCTCGGCGGGCGGACGATCCTCAAGTCCGCGTCCGTGTGGGGCACGGCCGGGACCATCACGGTGGTGTTCGGTCGCAACGGCTGCGGCAAGTCCACGCTGCTGAAAGTCGGCGCGGGACTGATGGGGGCGGACCAGGGCGTGGTACACTTTCGCGGGCGGGCGTACCTGCGGCCGCGGCTGCATCGCCTGGCCGCGGAGGGCCTGTTCTACCTGCCGGACGCGGGGCTGCTGGCCCGGTACGGCTCCCTGGCGGACCACCTGGGCGCCATCACCCGGCGCTTCGGCGGGTCGCTTTCGGCGGAGGACGCGGAGGCGCTGGATGTGGCGCCGCTGCTGGAGCCGCCCGTGCGCACGCTGTCCGGCGGGGAGCTGCGGCGGGCGGAGGTGGCGGCGGCCGTGGCGCGCGGTCCCGTGTGCCTGCTGGCGGACGAGCCGCTGGCCGGCATCGACCCGGGGGACCAGGCGCGCATCGCGGCCGTGCTGCGGCGGATGGCGGCGCGTGGCTGCGCCGTGATCGTCACGGGGCACGAGGTGTCGGAGCTGCTGGACCTGGCGGACGAGGTGGTGTGGCTGACGGCCGGCACCACGCACGGCCTGGGCACCGCCGCGCGGGCCGCCGCGAACGACCAGTTCCGCCGCGAGTACCTGGGCCCGATGGGGAGAGTGCGATAGAGCGTTAGTGCGGAAGTGGGCCCTGAGAAGGCTGGGACCGAGAAGAAATCGAGAATCCGGCCTCGGCGATTGCTGCCGATCACGGGCCTGGATCCGCCATGTCCGCCCCGCGCCGGAGCGGCTGAAGCCGCCGCAACGACAGCGGAAAGCCTCACAAACTGCGTGAGGCTTCAACGGCGGGGTCGCCGCCGCCGGTGCACGCGAGACGACCTCCGCTGGGGCAGTCCGCGAAGGCGGACTTCGTGCCTTTCCCGCGGCGAATTCATTCGCTCCGTCTGGGGGCATGCACCTGTGCAGAATGCCCGGCCGCCGGAAACCCGTCCCCGAAGCCGGCCCGCGCTGCTCGGATCAGCCATCCCGTCGCATTCGCCGTAGCTCATCCGCCACGCGGGCGATGACGGGCGTCCAGTCGCCCTGGCGCGGCTGGCGGAACAGTCGCATGGAAGGGTACCACGGCGAGTCGTCGCGGCCCGTCATCCATCGCCAGTCCGCGTCCTCCTGCAGCAGCGTCCACGTGGGCACGCCCAGCGCGCCGGCCAGGTGCGCGGGAAAGCTGTCCACCGTGACGACGAGGTCCAGCGCGCGCAGGGTCCGCGCGGCCTCCAGGGGATCATCCGATCCGCTGTCCGTGCCGAAGCCCGCCGGCCGCTCGTCCAGCCCCGATCCGCGCTGCAGCACGTGCAGCGTCACGCCCGGGACGTCCGCCAGCGGCATCAGCATCTCGACGGGGATGGACCGGCGGTCGTCCCAGTCGCCGGCCCGCCAGACGAGGCCCACGTGCAGGCGGCCGTCCTCCGCGCGGGGGGCGGGATCGACGTGGATGTACGGGACGCGCGCGGGGAGCGTTTCGGGCGTGGAGCGAAAGACGTGGGACAGCTCCATGATCTCCACGTCCACGTCGTAGTCCACGCCCGCCTCGCCGTCGTGCAGCGGCAGCAGGCGGCCGATGCCGTCCACCGTGCGCAGCAGGGGGATGAGCGCCGGCTGCACCCAGAACGTGGCCTCCGCGCCGATGTCGCGCAGCAGGGGCGCGTAGCGGATGAACTGCAGCGTGTCGCCCAGGCCGTGGTAGCAGCGGACGAGCACGCGCTTTCCGTGCAGCGGCGTGCCGTCCCACACCCACTGCTCGTGCCGCGGCCGATGCCAGCACGGGACGCCCGCGTGCGACGCGAGCACGGCGTCGCTCACGCGCCACGCGTCCGCCCACATGCCCGCGCGCATGTGCCGCATCCACGCGGCCGCGAGGTCCTCCGCGCTCTTCTCGTCCCGCGCCGCCTCCGCCGTCCCGGCCGCACCCTGCATCCGCCCCGCCTCCATGTGCGTGGAAAGAGATCCCGCCCGGTCCACTTCCAATCCCGTGCCGGAAATGTGGCATGGCCGGAGGGGCAGAATTCGTCGAATATCCGATCGGGTAACGGGGGCTCCGGCCGGCGCGAGTGATGCCAATTGCGGATTCTGTCCCGCAACGGCCGTCCCCCAGCCGGAGCGAATGAATTCGCCGCTGGAAAGGCACGAAGTCCGCCTGCGCGGACTGCCCCAGCGGCGATCGGCCGACATGCACCGAATCCGATGTTCACGTAGTTGAAGCCTCACGCAGTTTGTGAGGCTTTCCGCTGTCGTTGCGGCGGCTTCAGCCGCTCCGGCGCGGGGGCGCCTCACCGGATCAGACCCGCAATCGGCAGAAGCGGAAAGCCCCACCGGACGACGCTGCACGTCGCACGGCGGGCTTCACGCACTTCCGCACTAACTAACGTCAGTCCCCCGCCAGCCCCAGCGAGCTCGGTACGAACGGCGCCTCGTGCATCACGGCCGGCTTGCGCTTGCGCACGAGCAGGAACCACTCGCGCATCGACACCGCCATCACCAGCAGCGCCACGGCCATGAATGCCAGCGCCACCACGGCGTCCAGCCGCGCGTTGAAGATCATCCGCTGCGCGGCCTCCACCGTCTGCGCGCCGGCCGGGAGCTCGCCCGCCGCGATCTTCGTGGCGATGGCGTTCGCCTGGGCCAGAAAGCCCAGCTTGGGATCGGGCGAGAACACCTTCTGCCATCCGGCCGTGAACGTCACCGCGGCCAGCCACGCCAGCGGCACCAGCGTGACCCACGCGAACCGCGCCTTGCCCATCTTGATGAGCACCGTGGTCCCCACGCACAGCGCCACGGCCGCCAGCAGCTGGTTGCTGATGCCGAACAGCGGCCACAGGGAGTTGATGCCGCCCAGCGGATCCACGACGCCCTGGTACAGGAAGTACGCCCATCCCGCCACCACCAGCCCGCTGGAGACGATGATGGACGGATACCACGACGTGCGCCCCATGGGCTTGTACACGTGCCCCAGGATCTCCTGCAGCATGAAGCGGCCGACGCGCGTGCCCGTGTCGATGGTCGTCAGGATGAACAGCGCCTCGAACATGATGGCGAAGTGGTACCACAGGGCCGCCATCCCGTGTCCGCCAAAGACCCCGGAAAAGATCTGCGACATCCCCACCGCCAGCGACGGCGCGCCCCCCGTCCGCGCCAGCAGCGAGCCCTCGCCCACGCTGGCGGCCAGCGCCGTCATCTGCTCCGGCGTCACCACGAAGCCCCACGTGGCGATGGTGCGCGTGGCCTGCTCCAGCGTGCCGCCCACCACGCCCGCCGGCGCGTTGATGGCAAAGTACACGCCCGGGTCCAAAATGCCCGCCGCCACCATCGCCATCACGCCCACGAACGACTCCATCAGCATGGAGCCGTAGCCCACCAGCCGCGCGTCCGTCTCCCTGGACACCATCTTGGGCGTCGTCCCGCTGGCCACCAGCGCGTGAAAGCCGCTGATGGCGCCGCACGCCACGGTGATGAACGCGAACGGAAAGAGCTTGCCGCTGAAGACGGGGCCCGTGCCGTCCACGAACTGCGTCATCGCCGGCATCTTGATGGTCGGCAGCGTGAGCAGGATGCCCGTCGCCAGCGCCAGGATCGTCCCGATCTTGAGGAACGTGGACAGGTAGTCGCGGGGGCACAGCAGCACCCACACGGGGAGCACGGAGGCGATGAAGCCGTAGCCCGCCATCAGCCACACGAGCGTCGTCTTTTCCACGGTAAAGACGGCGGCCAGCGCGGGGTTCTCGGCCACCCATCCGCCCGCGACCACCGCGAGAAGCGTGAGCACCACGCCGATGATGGACGTCTCCAGCACCTTGCCGGGGCGAAACTTGTGGAGCCACCATCCCATCAGCAGGGCGATGGGCACCGTGCAGGCGATGGTGAACAGGCCCCACGGCGAGTGCGCCAGCGCGTTGACGACGATCAGCGCCAGCACCGCCAGCAGGATGCACATGATGGAAAGCACGGCGATCATGGCGATGAACCCCGCCGTGGGGTTGATCTCCTCGCGCGCCATCTGCCCCAGCGACTTGCCGTCCCGCCGCATGCTGGCGAAGAGGATGACGAAGTCCTGCACCGCCCCCGCCAGCACCACGCCGATGATGAGCCACAGCGTCCCCGGCAGGTAGCCGAACTGCGCCGCCAGCACGGGCCCCACGAGCGGACCCGCCCCCGCGATGGCCGCGAAGTGATGGCCAAAGAGGACCCACCGGTTCGTGGGCACGAAGTCCACGTGGTTGTCCAGCCGCTCGGCGGGCGTGGCGCGCCGGTCGTCCAGGCCAAAGACGCGGCTGGCCAGGAACCGTGCGTAGAAGCGGTAGCCCACGAGGTAGGTGCAGACGGCGGCGACCACCAGCCACGCGGCGTTGATGGTCTCGCCGCGGTGCAGGGCGATCACGCCCAGGGCCGTGGCGCCCAGGAGGGCCACGACGGCCCAGGCGAGCTTGGGAAGGTGGTTGCGCATACGGTGGATGAACGGAGGTCGGGACCGGCGGGAGCGCGCCGCGGCCAGGGGGCGCGGCGGACGTACGTTCGATCTGTGTCGCGGACAGGCCGACAGTATACGTCGCGGAGCGTTATGGCGGGAGGGTGCCTGGCGGATTCCCGCCCGTGGATGCGGACCTCGCTCGGCGGACGCCCCGCGGTCCGTGGGGACCCGCCGGGCGCTGTCGGCGGCGGGTCCGAGCCGACCGCGTGCGCGGCGGATAAGGGACGGCCGGGTGATGGACGAAGCGTCGGATGACCCTCTCGAGGAGGGCGGATTTCTTAGGAACGGATGAAGAGGCGACGGCAGGGGCAACGGCCCGCGCGGGGGTGGCATCTATCCCCGGACGGTTCGCACGGTGGCGGCTTGCGTATGTTTGACGACCGATTGTGTTTAGCGACTGCCACCATTAAGTTTAGCGTCCCCACAGGCCTGGTCCCGTGCTCCCGCGTTCCCTGTGAGTCCGATGCCCTCCAAGCGCCGTTTCGCCACCGCATCCGCCGGCCTCGTCGTGGCCGCCGTCATGGGCGTTGCCATCTATGGCCGCATCCAGGACGCCAGCGCCGCCGCCGCGGGCGGCGACACGCCCGACAAGGCCGGCCAGCCGCTCGTGCAGACGTCCGCGTCCGGCA
Source organism: Longimicrobium sp. (assembly GCF_036280135.1). Classification (GTDB taxonomy): domain Bacteria; phylum Gemmatimonadota; class Gemmatimonadetes; order Longimicrobiales; family Longimicrobiaceae; genus Longimicrobium. The sequence continues at coordinate 501 of NZ_DASURI010000016.1, read as the reverse complement.
CCTTCAACACCGACGTGGCCATCCCCGTGCAGGGCGTTGCCGCCCGCCGCGGCGAGCTGGTGATGTCCGTGAGCGCCGCCGGCCAGGCCGAGGCGTGGCAAAAGACGGTGCTGGTGGCGCAGGTCAACGGCCGCATCGTGGGCCTGCCCGTGCGCGAGGGCGACGGCGTGGGCGGCGGGCAGAGCGTCGTGGCGCTGGACGGCGCCGAGTACCAGCTGGCCGTGGAAGAGGCGCAGGCCGCGCTGCGCGACGCGGAGAGCAAGTTCCGCGAGGCCACCCTGTTCGACCACACCATCGACGACCCCGAGGTGCGCCGCGAGCGCGAGGCCGCCTCGCGCACCCGCAGCGGGATGGAGACGGCCGAGGTGCGCCTGCGCCGCGCGCGGCTGGACCTGCAGCGCACGCGGCTGGCGTCGCCGTTCGCGGGGCGCATCGCGTCCCTCAAGGTGGTGCCGGGCCAGTGGGTGCGTCAGGGCGACGAGCTCATGACCATCGTGGACC
>NZ_DASURI010000015.1:0-2539 GCF_036280135.1 Longimicrobium sp. | reverse complement strand
CCGTAGCGGAACTTGCCCAGGAAGTCGCTGATGGGGTAGATGAACGAGGTGCCCGCGTAGTTGGCCTCGAACCCCATGATGCGGTCCAGCTCCGTGGGGTGCGCGATGCTCTCGTGGATCGTGAGCCACAGGTGCGTGGGCAGCAGCACCAGGTCGTAGCGGCCCGGCTCCACGGACTTGGCCGTGAGCTTCTGCACGGCTTCCTCGCTCCAGCGGGCGGCGTTCTCCACCAGGCGGGCGTCGCGCACGTGCTCGTAGCCCAGGCCCATGGGGGCCACGTCGGTGCTGGTGCGGCTCTGGAAGTCGCTGCCGTCGGGCGCCACGGCCGTGATCTGCATCCGCGGGAAAGAGCGGTGCAGCGTCTGCTCGATGTACGAGCCGTCGGTGCTGGCGAAGATCTTGGCCAGGCGCGAGGCGAACAGGTTGCTGTTCACGAAGCGGGCGCCCTGCACGGCCATGGCCGCGGCGTTGGCGCGCAGCAGCAGGTCCACCTTTTCCTCGATGGAGATGCTGAACGGGTCAATCTCCACGGGCGACGACCACTTGCCGTCGGGCACGGCCTCGGTGGGGGCCAGCTCCAGCGGGCGCTGGCGGGCGCTGGCGTTGGCGCGGGCCTGCGCCACGGCCTGCTGCGCCACGCGCACCACCTCGTCGGGGTTCAGGTCGTGGCTGGCGGCAAAGCCCCACGCCCCGTTGGCGATCACGCGGACGCCAAAGCCGAACGTCTCGCCGTCGTTGAAGAAGGTGATCTGCCGCTCGCGGGTGCCCACCGCCTGCGTGCGGTTGGCCGCCAGGCGAAAGTCGGCGTAGGTGGCCCCGGCGCTGCGGGCGGCGTCAAGCGCCCGCATGGCCAGCTCGCGGTTCACGGCCGCGTCGAGCGGCTCGTAGGGAACGGCGGCCTGGACCAGCCTGGGCAGCACCGCCGAGCCCGCGCCCAGCGCGGCCGTCGCCGCCGCACTGTGCAGGAGGAAGTCTCTGCGCTTCATGGATACTCCGGATGGGGGTTGGGATGGGTCCGCAAAGCTAGAACGATCGTTCGTCCGCCGCAACCGCGCGCGGGCGCGGGGGTTGCGTGGGTTGGGCGCGCATGGAGACTCGTTCCCTGCGCACTGCCGTGGTGGGCGCCGGCCCCGCCGGGCTGGCCGCCGCCCTGCGCCTGCACGCCGCCGGCGCCTCCGTCACCGTCCATGATGCCGCGGGGGCCGTGGGCGGGCGCACCCGCTCGGACCTCGTGGACGGGTGGCGCATCGACCCCGCCGTGCAGCTGTACGGCTCGGCCTACGCCACCGTCCGCGGCCTGCTGCGCGCGGCCGGGGCCGAGCCCCTGCTCGTCCGCTCGCCCGGGCGCGACGCCCTGTGGCGAAAGGGCCGCGCCCACGAGGTGGTGTACGGCTCGCCGACGAGCATGCTTGCGTCGGGCGCCCTGCCCCTGGCCCTCAAGCTCAAGATGGGGGCGAAGTACCTCCCCTTTCTCCAGCGCCACGGGTCCGGCCTGGACCTGGGCTCGCTGGAGCAGGCCGCCGCGGCCGGGCTGGACGGCGAGTCCATCGCCGCGTGGGGGCGCCGCGAGCTGGGGCAGGACTTCGTGGACCTGCTGGCCGCTCCCCTGCTTTCCACTCTCTACGGCATGCGCCCCGACGAGGCCAGCAGCGGCTTCTATCACGCGCTGGCCAAACAGGGGCTCAACCTGGAGGTGCTGGCCCTGCGCGGCGGCGCCGACGGCCTGTGCCGTTCCGCCGCCGACGCGCTCACGGCCGGCGGCGCCTCGCTCCGCCTCTCCACCCCCGTCGCGTCCGTCGAAGCGGCGGACGGCGGCGTGCGCCTGTCGGGCGACGGGTGGAGCGAGGACTTCGACGGGGCCGTGGTGGCGACGCCCGCGGCGGCGGCCGCGCGGTTTGCTAAATTTTTGACACCGGACGCCGAAAAAGCGTTGGCGGCGGTCCGCATGCGGCCGGCGGCGTCGCTGGCGCTGCTTCTGGACCGGCCCGTCGGCGTGGGATGGTTCGGCCTGTCGTTCGCCGCCGGCGAGGGCGGGAGCGTGGCCGCGGTGTGCGTCGAGGAAAACAAGGTGGCGGGGCTGGTGCCGCCGGGCAAGGGCCTGGCCGTGGTGTTCGCCGGCCCCCACGCGGCCCAGCGGCTGCAGGGCGCCTCGGCGGACGACGCGGCCGCGCTGCTGATGCCGGACGTTGCCCGGGTCCTCCCGTCCCTGCCTCGGACGGTGCTCGCGACGCGGCTCTACACCTGGGAGGAGGGGTGGACGCTCTTCGGCCCCGGGGACCTGGGGCGACTGCCGATGCTGCGGCGCCACGCGTGGGAGTCGTCGCCGCGCGCGGTGCTGGCGGGCGACTGGCTGTATGCGCCCACGGTGGAAGGCGCCGCCACCGCCGGCCTCGCCGCCGCGGACCGCCTCCTTGCGCGTCTACGCTGAGCCCGCGCCGAACAGCTTCTCACGGAGAGCCGCAGAGGCGCGGAGTACCCCGGATCGCGCGTGATCCGGGGTACTCTGCGTCCTCCGCGGCTCTGCGTGAGAATGCAGTTG
>NZ_DASURI010000014.1:0-6023 GCF_036280135.1 Longimicrobium sp. | reverse complement strand
GGTCCACGCACGGGCAGCGTCCGCGCGGCGGCTCCTCAGGATGACGCGGCGCGGTTTGATGCAACCTCCACTACAGGCACGGCGGGCCGGCTCCCCTGCGCGGGAGCCGGCCTCTCGTTTCGCGGGCAGGATCCTTCGTCGCCACCATGGTCCACGCACGGGCAGCGTCCGCGCGGCGGCTCCTCAGGATGACGCGGGTTGGCGTGGAGCGTGAACCGCCGTTCGAACCTCCCCCAGGGGTTTATTGGGGGAGGTGGGCGAGCTCCGCGAGCCCGGAGGGGGCGCTTGCGCTTACTCGCCTTTCGGCTTGCGGGCGGCGGGGCTGGTGAACTGATCCACGCGACGGCCGGAAGCCGATTCCGCGATCAGCTGCTCCATGCGGCGCTGGCGCGTGGCCTCCTGCTTGGCCGTGATCACCCAGTGCGTGACCGCCTTGCGGTAGCTCGGTGCCTGCGCCTGGAAAAAGCTCCAGGCGGCCTCGTTCGCCCGGAAGCGCGTCTCCATCGCGGGCTCGAACACGGCCTCGTCCTTCCGCTCGTGCGAGTAGATGCGCGAGTTGCTTTCCTCGCGGGCCTCGTACGCCCGGAGCCCGGCGGGCTGCATCCGCCCCTCCTGCGCCAGTTCCGGGACGCGCTTGATGTTGACGGCGCTCCACGTGCTCCTGGCCTTGCGCGGCGTAAACCGGATGGTATACGCCTCCTCGCCCAGGCTGCGCCGCACGCCGTCGATCCACCCGTAGCACAGCGCCTCGTCCACCGACTGCGCCCACGTCATCGTCGGCCGGCCCGTGTGCTTCTTGTGGAAGCCGACGAGCACCTCTTTCTCGCGCTCATGATTTTCCGCCAGCCACGCGCGGAACTCGTCGGGCGATGCGAAGAAGATCGGTTCCATGCGTTGATTCGGCCTCGGGACGGAGCGACTGAAGTCGCCGCAACGACTGCGGAAAGCCTCACAAACTGCGTGGGGCTTCAACCGCGGTGAATCTGCTCCCGGTGCGGTCGGCCAGATCCCGCACGGGCCAGTCCGCGCAGGCGGACTTCGCGAATTTCCAGCGGCGAATTCATTCGCTCCGGCTGGGGAACGGCCTTTACCGGATCAGATCCGCAATCGGCATCATTCGCTCCGGCTCGCGCGGGCCGTCCCACGGGGGAACGGTTGAGTGGAATGCACCGAGGCACCCACATTCCGCGGCCGAGAAGATCCTTCGGTCGGCGCCATGGATCCTGCCCGGGCAGGTCCACGCGGCCCTCCCTCAGGAAATCAAGCTGGGGATGAACCACTCACGCACTTCCCCTACTTCGTGCCGAACAGGCGGTCCCCGGCATCGCCCAGGCCGGGGAGGATGTAGCCCAGCTCGTTGAGCTCGCGGTCCAGCGAGGCCGTGTAGACGTGCACGTCGGGGTGGTCGTCCAGCATGCGCTGCACGCCCTCCGGCGCGGCCACCAGGCACACGAACCGCACCCGCGAGGCGCCGCTGCGCTTGAGCGACGCCGTGGCCGCCGAGGCCGATCCGCCCGTGGCCAGCATGGGATCCAGCAGGATGAAGTCGCGGGCCTCGGGCTCCGGCGGGATCTTGAAGTAGTAATCCACCGGCTGCAGCGTGTCGTGGTCGCGAAACAGCCCGATGTGCCCCACCCGCGCCGACGGGATCAGCCGGATCACGCCGTCCACCATCCCCAGCCCCGCGCGCAGGATGGGCACGATGGTGAGCTTCTTACCGCTCAGCTTCATCTCCGTCGTCGTCTCCAGCGGCGTCTCGATCTCCACCGGCGCCAGCGGCAGGTCCTTGGTGACCTCGTACGCCATCAGCATGGCGATCTCGTCCACCAGCTCCTTGAACTTCTTTTTGCTGGTTTCCTTGTCGCGCAGCACGGACAGCTTGTGGCGCACCAGCGGGTGCGTGACGACGGTGAGGTTCGGGAACTGGTGAGGCATGGGATGCTCCGCGGTGGACAGGTGGCGCGCCAACCTACGCGCCCATGCGCGGGGCACGCAACCTGCCCCCGTCCGCGCCCATGACGACGTTCACGACCCTGGTACGGGAGAGGGAGATGGAGACGGTCCGGCTCACCATCGAGGGAATGACCTGCAGCCACTGCCAGGCCGCCGTGGAAACGGCGCTGCGGGGGCAGGCGGGCGTGCAGTCCGCCACCGTGTACCTGCAGGACGGCAGCGCCGAGGTGGAGTACGATCCCGCCTCCGTGTCGCCCCCGCAGCTGACGGCCGCCGTGGAAGAGGAGGGCTACGCGGCGACGGTGGCGTAGGCGACACGAATCGGTGCACCACGCGGCGGCGCGATTCCAACCGGGATCGCGCCGTTTTTCCGTCGCGCCTCTCGCGCCGATTCCGATGCGGCGCCGATCCATCGCGTGCGCGGAACGAACACTTTCGGCCACAGATCGTTCACATCGTTTACCCGACCCTTCCCTTCTCCCTCCCGTGCAGACGATTACGGCGAGTTGACGGCCGTCCAGAATCATCCTACCATACCGCTCTGATTGTACTTTTCTGTTGGCTCACGACATGGATGTAAGATTTGTAAGAGACCAGCGCCCTACCCCGCGCCGGGAATGGACAACATCGCGTTCACCGCTGCGCCGCAGCACCGGAATAGTGCGGCGTGCACACTATCGCGCCAGTCGGGAAAGCGTTATCCTGATGGACAAGTTCCACACACTTAACGCAACTATGTGCAAAGCAACACGATTGGAGATCAGGTGGTCAGCCGGTCCTGGATGGCACGTGCGCTGCTATTTTGTCGCATAGCGCGCGATACGAATCGAGCGCCGCTGATCCATCTACTCCACCTTGCAGCGGGAGATACACAATGAAGCAGAAAATCCTCCGTTTCGGAAATGCCTTGATGATCACCGGAGCCCTGGCGAGCGGCGTTGTCGCGGTCTTTTCCGGCCCGGGCGACCTGTGGGCGCAGACGACGGGGACGGTGACGTGCTGGGCGGAGTCGTGCAGCGGCAACGTGTGCGTGCGCGTCCAGATCGAGTGCCCCAAGGAGCCCAAGGTGGTGACCGCCACCTGATACGCGTGCGTGGCGGTGAGCTCCACGGACTGCCGGAGCACAGGGTGCCCGGCAGATCCGCCTTGATCCTCAACGACAGGACAATCCCATGACTTCCACCAAGATCCCCGCCGCGGCCTGCATCGCCTGCTTCGCGCTCCTGGCCGCGTGCGAGCACCCCGGCGCCTCCGCGCCCCGGCTGGCGCCCAGCCCGTCCGCGCAGGCGAACGCCGCGGCCGCAGCCCTCTCCGCCCCCGCCGCCGACGTGCGGCGCGCCGGCGCCGTGCTCGCGGAGAACGTGGATGGATGGACGCGCCCGCAGGCCGCCCCGGCACGCGTGGATGGTTCGCGGACGGACGCGGCGGCGCTCGCGGCTCCCGCGGACCTCGCCGCCGCGCGGGCGGGGCTCAACGGCTACCTGGGCGGCGGGACCGCGCGGGCCGGGCAGGCACCGCCCAGATGACGCTACGGGTGGCGGCGCTCGCGTCCGCGCTCCTGCTGTCGGCGGCATGCGATGGCGGGGGGCGCGGCGCGAGGGCCTCGGTGCAGACCCGCGACAGCGCCGGCGTGGGGATCGTGGAGAACCGCGGATCCCCGCCCGCGCTGGGCTGGACGGTGGACACCGTCCCCCTCGTCTCCATCGGCGGGGACGGCGCGGCGGGCGGACCGCTCTTCCAGGTGACGGACGCCCTGCGGATGCCGGACGGCGGCATCGTCGTGGCGAGCGCCGGGACACAGCAGGTCCGCTTCTACGGGACGGATGGAACGCTGCTGCGCGCCGTGGGCCGCGCGGGAGAAGGACCGGGCGAGTTCCGCGCGCCGTTCTGGCTGGGCCGCCTGCGGGGCGACTCCGTGGCGGTGTGGGACGCGGGGCTTCGGCGCTTCTCCGTCCTCTCCCCCACGGGCGACTTTGGGCGCGCCATCCAGCCGTCCGGCCTGTCCGGCGTGTTTCCGCAGGTGATCGGCGTGCTGCCGGACGACCGGTTCGTCGTCGCGTCGGCCGCGGGCGCGCAGGCGCTGCCCTCGCCCGGCCAGCCCCGGCGCGACACGGCCGCGTTCGTCGTGGTGGACGCCGCCGGCGCCGTGGCCGATACGCTGGGCGTGTTCGCGGGGACGGAGATGGTGGCCATGGGCACCCCCGCGACGGGTTTCGTCCTTCGACCGCGGCCCTTTGGACGGCAGACGGTCACGGCCGTGCGGGACAATCGCCTCTACGTGGCCACGGGGGACACGTACCAGGTGGCCGTCCACGAGCCGGGGCGCGGCCTGCGCGCCCTCTACCGTGCGGAACGCGAGCCCGTCCCCGTCACGCGCGAGGACCAGGAGGCATATCGCCGGTCGCTGGTGACGCTGGGCGGCAACGCGCAGGCAAAGGCGCAGTCCGACCGGCTGCTGGACGAGGTCCCCTTCCCCGACCAGATGCCGCCGCTGACGGCCATGAAGGTGGACAGCGCCGGCAACCTGTGGCTGCAGGACCCGCAGCCCCCCGGCGATGACGCGCCGAGCACGTGGACCGTGCTGGACCCGGCGGGCCGCGTCCTCGGAAGGGTCCGCCTGCCATCCGATCTTAGCGTGCGGCAGATCGGCGGCGACTGGGTGCTGGGCGTGGTGGTGGACGCGGACCAGGTCGAGCACGTGCGCCTGTATCGGTTGACGCGCGGGTGATCCGCTGATCGGGGATCCTCCGGAACCGGGGCGATACCGGATCCAGGAAAGCAGTTGTTGATTCCTGAGGGGCCCTCACGAGCTCGGCCGCGCCGGATGCGTGCGGCCCCGAAGGATCTTCCCGACTTGGCAGGGACCCGGTCCAGCAGCGAAATCCCTGCACCGCGAAGGAGATCCTTCGGTCGCGCCTATGGTCTCGTGAGCGGGCGAGCTCCGCGCGGGCGCTCCCTCAGGAAATCAACGCCGATGCGCAGTGTTTGTGCGGATTCGGTATGAATGGACGGTAGTCCGAGACGGAGCGCGTGGTCCGAGACGGAGCGATTGAAATCGCCGCTGGAAAATCGCGAAGTCCGCCTGCGCGGACTGCCCCAGAGAGGGCCGCCAATGTGCACCGGCGCGGCGAGCCGGTCGGTTGAAGCCTCGTTCGCGGAGCGCGTCGGCGCGAGACGGGGCTTACCGCAGTCCCAGCGGCGGGTTTACCCGCTCCGGCTGGAAGCCGGCTACCATCGCAGAGCCGGTTCGGGGCGGAAGCATCGACAGAAAAACAGCGCCGGGGCGAGTTGCTCGCCCCGGCACTCTGTCATCCGTCCGTCAACCGATGCGCGTCAGACGCCGCGCTCGTTGTCGGGGGTGCCGTGCTGGTGCGGCTTCACGGGAAGGTCCGCCGCCTCCAGGTTGAGCTCCACGCCGGGCTTGAGGCCCTCGCCCACGCGCGACAGCGAGTTCAGCGCCTGGGGCGGACCGTCCGTGGGGTTGCCCTGCGGCACGGCGTGCTTGCCGAACGGGCTCTGGTTGTCGAGCTCGTCCTCGCGATAATTGGTGCGGTTGGGCGACTGCACCTCGTCGCGCTCTCCCACGCGCGGCCAGCCGTAGTGCCCCTCGTCCGCGAACTGGGCGCGGTCCGCCTGCTCCAGCGCCTCTTCGCGCTGGTACTGCGAATCGTCAGGCCGGGACGGGTCGGTGTCACGGCCCTGCCGGCGGCGGCCCATCCCCGACTGGTTCCCCGTCCATTCCGTGCTCATCTCGAACCCCCTGTCGTCGGTTTCGTACCCCGGGTGCATGCGCGCCCGCTCGTCCTCGATCTCCATCCGGTTCACCACGGTCTGCACGCCCTCGACGCCCTGCGCCACAGCCACCGCGCGGTGGGCCTCGTCGCGGGTAAAGACGGTGCCCGACAGCTCGATGATGCCCAGGCTGATGGCGCCCACGTCGATGCCGCGCTCCCGCAGCACGTCGTCGTCCAGGAACGCGTCGAGCACGGCGTCTTCCAGCAGCAGGAGCTCGTCCTGGTCGCGCGGCTCGCGCACCAGGCGGCCGGGGCTGGACGGCTCGGGCGCGCTCG
>NZ_DASURI010000013.1:0-2188 GCF_036280135.1 Longimicrobium sp. | reverse complement strand
AGGTGGGTGAGCTCCGCGAGCCCGGAGGGGGCGCTCGCGCGAGGGCCGCCAGACGCTTGGAACCGGCCCTCTCTTTCTCAGGGAGCGCCGTCGCAGGACTCGCCCGCATCGCACCGTGACTCTTGACGGGGCGCCGCGGCGGGACTAGCCTACTACAGGCTGTCGTAATCACCCGCGCCGCTCCCGATCCGATGGACCTGAACCGATACCACTTCACCTTCGATCCGCGAAAAAAGGGGTTGCGCAAGATCCTGGGCGACCTCGAGGCGGACGTCATGGAGGCGATCTGGGCGCGCGGCCGGGCCACGGTCCACGACGTCCAGGAATGGCTGGCCGCGGCGGACCGGGAGCTGGCGTACACGACGGTGATGACGGTGATGTCGCGCCTGGCGGACAAGGGGCTGCTGGAGAAGCGCAAGGACGGCGCGGCGTACGTGTACGTGCCCGCCGCCAGCAAGGAGGAGTTCACCAACCGCACGGTCGGCACGGTGCTGAGCGAGCTCCTGGACGACTTCAGCGCCCCCGTGATGAGCCAGTTCGTGGAACTGATGGGCGAGCAGGACGAGGCGGCCATCGAGGCGCTCGCCAAGGCCATCGAGGAAAAGCGGAGGCGAGCGGATTCCGATGTTTGAATGGTTCTTCGCGCCGTACTCCAAGCTCCTGTGGGGCATGGAGTCCCTGCTGGTGATCCCCGGCCTGTGCGGCGCGCCCGTGGACGTGGCCCGCGCCCTCACGCTGCTCCTGTGCGTGGCCGCGGCCGCGCGCATCGCGGCCAGCTGCATCGCCGACCGCCGCCTGCGCCGCCGCTGCCCCGTCTACGGGCCCGGCGAGTTTTCCGGGCTGTACGACCTGTACCGCGAGGCCGGGGCGCGGGTGGGGCTCAGGCGCCTGCCGCCGCTGCACCGGCAGGCGGAGGAGGGCCCGCTGGCCTTTACCACGGGGTGCTTTCGGCCCGCCGTCTTCCTGGCGCCCGTCGTGATCCGCTCGCTGGGGACGGACGAGCTTTGCGCGGTGCTGGTGCACGAGCTCGTCCACGTGCGGCAGCGCGACAACCTGCGCGCCTGGCTGGGCAGCCTGCCGGTCGGCGCGCTCGTGGTGGTCCTGCAGGCCGCGGCGCTCTACGTGATGTTCTTTCGGATGGAGCTGCCCTTCGGCTTTGCGCAGGCGGGCATGCTCGCCGCGGCGGTGCTGGCCCTGCTGTGGACGTTTCGGTCCGTCGTCTGGCCGCGGGTGGTCTTTCGGCGCGAGCTTTCCTGCGATGACCGGGTGGTGGAGGCGGTGCGGGACCCGCTGGTGGTGGCCGCGTCGCTGGTGCAGGTGTGGCGCCTGCAGCGGGCGCTTCCCCGCCGGCCGGGCGCGCTCTGGCTGCACGCCCACCCGCTGCTGCGGACCCGCCCGAGCGTGGAGCAGCGCATCCGCCGCCTGATGGATCACCGGCCCGCCCCGCGCCGCGCCTGGCCCACGCTGGCGCGCCGCGCGCTGGCCACCACGGCGTTGCTGTGGATGGTGATGTTCCTCTGGACCTACCACCGGTCCGAGCGGGGCGCCGAGCTACGCGCCCAGCTTCGCGAGACCGCGCCCGAGCTCATCCCGACACGACGGTAGCCGAAGCCGCGGATTGTCCGCCGCGGAACGGCTTTCGTCCGCCCCTTTCTACTACACTGCGTAGTAAAAACCGGAGGATCCGCAGCATGAACAAGTGCATCACACGGGGGACGCTCCTCTTCCTGGGGGGTGGCACGGCGGCGCACCGTACGATCTCGCGCGTCCGTGCAGTCCTGTGCGCGCTCGCCGTCGCGCTCGCCGTCGGGGGGACACCGGGGACGGCGGATGCCCAGCTGCTTGCCGGGGAGCCGGGCGCCGTGGCGCGGGCGACGGACAGCCGGCCCGTGGAGATCGAGCTGCGGAGCGCCGCGCGCGTGCTCGTTCCGGGCGACACGGCGGCCGTCGCCATCCGGCTGCGCCCGGACCCCGGGTGGCACGCGTACTGGCGGCACGCCGGGGACGTGGGCAGCCCGCCCTCCGTGGCGTGGCGGCTCCCCGCGGGGTTCACGGCGGCCCCGCTGCGCTGGCCCGTGCCGGAGCTGATCGCATCTCCCCCGCTGGCCAGCTACGGCTACGAGCGCGAGGTGCACCTGCTGGGCGCCGTCCACGTTCCGCCGACGGCGCGCGTGGGGTCCACGGTGAC
>NZ_DASURI010000012.1:0-4203 GCF_036280135.1 Longimicrobium sp. | reverse complement strand
AAACCCCTCCCCCGAAGTTGGGGGAGGGGTCGACCGTCGTTGCGAGGAACGAGCAAAAAGGCGGTCGGGGGAGAGGGCCCTCCCGTCGCGCAGCGACGGGAGCCCACCTGCATTGAGATCTCCGCTTCGGTCGATGATCTCGACCTGTCTGGTGATCTCCGATCCTCCTCCGATCTCAATCCCTCACTCCGCCCGTCTGCTTACCGCCCCACGGGCTCCTCAACCTCCGCGTCGGCATCCGCCTCCACGCGCGGCGCGGCGGTGGACGTCTTTTCGGCTTTCTGCGCGCGGGCGCGGCGCAGCGTCTCGCGGTAAAAGGCGGAGCGCTCCTCGTCGCGGCGCTGTACGCGGCGGAACATGCGCCATCCCAGGTACGCAAGCACGCCCAGCGGGATCAGCACGCCCAGCGACGAGATCAGGCCCGCCAGCAGCCGCACGAAGCTGTACCACGCCGTGACGAACGCGTCGCGAATGGGACGCTCGCCGGACGGGCTGCCCATCACCGTCTGCGGCTCGTGCAGCGTGACCGTCAGCAGGCTCACGGACGACCGCGAGCGCAGGTAGCGCAAACGCCCCTCGTACTGCTCGATCTCGCCGCGCACGCGGGCCACCTCGCGCTCCAGGTTCAGCACCTCGTCCAGCCGGCCCTCGCGCGTGTTCATCAGTTCCAAGAGGCGCGCTTCCGTCTGCCGCGCGTTGGCCACGCGCGCGGAAACGTCCGTGTACTCCTCGCCCACGTCCTCCGCCGTCACGTTCACCGACTCCACCTTGCCGATCTCCGCCAGGTGGCCGACCGCATCGTCGAAGTTCACGCTGGGAATGCGCAGCTCCATCTGCGCGCGCCGCGTTTCTTCCGTCCCCGCGCTGATGGTGGTGTTGCCGACGAGCCCGCCCACGCGCCGCGCCAGCCCCCGCACGCGCGTGATGCCCGCGTTCAGCGAATCCACCTGCAGCACCGCCTGCCCCGTGCGGACGAGCATGGGGTTCAGCGAGACGGCCGCCACGCCCGGCACCGTCTCCGGCGCGCCGAACGCGACGGTGTCCGCCGAACTGATGACTGCGGCTTCGACGGGCGTCTGCTCGGCCGCGACGTCCGCGGCGGGTGCGGACGCGGGCGACGTGGTGGCTACGTCGCTGGTGGACACGTCCGCCGTGGCGGACTCGGACGCGGCGTAGTCCCCGCCGCCGCACGCGGCCAGGGTAACGACGAGCAGGGAGAAGATGGATGCGCGCTTCATGGTCTGCCGTGGGTTCAGGTTGATCCGGTGCCGGCACCTTCCCCTGGGGCAGGCGGCGTTCCCGGCCCGGCCCGCGCGCGGGTGCCGGCGTAAGTGGATGCCCCGCGATCGTTTGAGCCGATCGGCGATGCTGATGATGGTCGTCCGTGGAGGCTGTTCGCGCGTTCACTGAACGTCCGCATCCGACCGCTGATCGTGTTCATTGAACGCGCGGGGGGCGGACGGATTGGACGCGCGGATTTGATGCGGGTGCCGCGCGTGCCTACTTTCATTCGCATCCACACCGATCCACGCCGTACCCGCGTTCCGATGCGAATTCGCCCCCTCGCGCTCCTCGCTGCACCCCTTCTGGCCGGCGCCTGCGCGCCCCCGCCGGCCGTCGTCGCGCCGGCGCCCGTCCCCGCGCCGCGCATGGAGACGGTGACGGTGCTCGCGTCCGCGCCCGCGCAGGCGGCGGGGTTCGCGCCGGGGCTGCGCGCCACGCTGGATTCCATCGCCCGCGCCGCCCTGGCTGACAGCGCGGCGCCCGCCATCGCCATGGCCGTGGGCCGGCACGGGCGGCTGGTGCACCTGGCCGGCTACGGCGCCGTGGACTGGGCCGCCGGATCGTCCGCCGTGACGGACAGCACGCTCTTCGACTTGGCGTCCGTCACCAAGGTGGTCGCCACGACGACGGCGGCCATGATCCTGGAGGAGGAGGGACGGCTGGACATCGACCGTACCGTCGCGTCGTATCTGCCCGAGCTGACGGACTCGGCCAAGCAGGCCATCACCGTGCGGATGCTGCTGACGCACCGCGGCGGGCTGGAGTCGTTCGCGCCGCTGTTCCGCGAGTTCCGCGGGCGCGAGCAGTACCTTCGGCAGATCAACCTGCGTCCGCTGCGCAGCGTGCCCGGCACGCAGACGGTCTACAGTGACTGGGACCTGATCCTCATGCAGCTCGTGATCGAGCGCATCACGGGGCAGCCGCTGGACGAGTTCGTGCGCGACCGCGTCTTCGCGCCGCTGGGGATGCGGGAGACGGGGTTCCGTCCAGCGCTGCCGCGGGACCGCATCGCCGCCACGGAGCGGGACAGCGCGCGCGGCGGGCTCATCTGGGGCGAGGTGCACGATCCCAACGCGTGGGCCATGGGCGGGGTGGCGGGGCACGCGGGGCTCTTTGGCAGCGCGCGGGACCTGGCCGTATTCGCGCAGATGCTGCTGAACGGCGGGGAGTACGGCGGCGTGCGCATCCTGCGTCCGCAGACCATCGCGCGATGGACGGCGCAGCAGGGACCGGGCTCCAGCCGCGCGCTGGGGTGGGATACGCCCAGCGGCGAGTCCAGCGGGGGGCACTTCTTCTCGCCGCGCAGCTTTGGGCACACGGGCTACACGGGGACGTCGATCTGGATGGATCCGGAGCGCGGTCTGTTCGTGGTCCTGCTGACGACGCGCGTGAACCCCACGTCGGCGAACCAGAAGCAGGCCCCGCTGCGTCGCGCCGTGGCGGATGCCGTGCAGTCCGCCATCGTGGACGCGCCGCTGATCGATTGGGAAGCCCGCCGCAAGGCCGCCGAGCCCGCCCCGCAGCCCTGAGCGATCAGAGGCGGAGAGGCGATGGCCGACGCCCGTCCGGGGAGCATTCTCCGGATGGGCGTTTTGGCATCGGAACCCGCCACCGCGCGGAGCGTAGGAGATCGTCTGCGGCCAGCGTGCGAACACTTTCTGGACAGACTTGACGGATCGGAGAAAATGCATCATCGTCGAACCTCCTATCGGGGGAGGGTACGCGCGTAGCGGAACGAGGATCGTCGCTCGTGAGGATGCTTCTACCGCGCGCGGAGGGCCCCCACCCCCCGACCCCCTGCCCCCGCTTCGCGGGGGAGGGGGAGTTTTTCTACCAGGGATGGATGGTTCTGGAACAACCTGGACCGGGAGGAGACGATGCGCATCAAGCGCCGATGGCGGACGCACGAGGGTGTGCAGGAAGCAGCAAAGGCGCTGCGGAAAGACATGACCGAGGCCGAACGCGTCCTCTGGTCTGCGTTGCGAGGCGAGAAGGTGGGTGGACTGCGATTTCGGCGGCAGCACGCGGTGGGCCCGTTCATCCTCGACTTCTACTGTCCTTCGGCCCGGCTCGGGATCGAGCTGGATGGCCCGATTCACGAGGCACAACGCGAGCTGGACCAAGCCCGTACGGAGGCGCTGGAAACGCAGGGTATCCGCATCATCCGCTTCCCAAATGAGCGAGTGATGGCAGACCTGGAATCCGTGCTCCAGGACATCCGCGTCGAGATCGGCCGTCTCCAGGTGGAGGAGCTGTCGCGGTAGCAGTTGCAGTTCTCCCCCCTCCCCCGCGAAGCGGGGGCAGGGGGGCGGGGGGGGAGGGGGCCCTCGCCCGCGCGACACCCTCTCCCCACCCTCTCGATCTCCCCTCTCCGCCCCTCCTGATCTGGACACCGTGCCAGCACGAATCCACGCGCGTTCCAGTCTGCCTCCACCCCTTCGGGGATCTGCTACATCGCTGCGAAGCAGTGACTTGCACTAGCGCAAAGCGATCCGGAACTCGCGCGAGAGTTGTCGGTTCGGACTGAATATCAGGCGCGAAATACGTCTTGCATCTGTCCGGTTTCACGATTACAGTAGTGGCCCGGCGAGGGTCTCTCGCCGGATACCCGGGCCGTCCCCCTCCTGCCCGTGGGAAATCTCCGCAGACAAGCCCTGGACCACAGGCCGTTGTGGCGCACGCCCATCGGCCGCGTACCAGGACATCCAGAACGCGGCGGCCCCGGTCCGCCGTTCACGGGAGGCATCTTGCCCTCCCCCCCAATCCCGTGAGGTGGACGCATGTCCCACGAGAACGACGATCTTCCCACGCAGGACCCCGAGACGCAGGTCACCAACCGCCGCGAGTTCCTGGGCCGGTCGGCCGTGATGGCGGCCGCCGCCGTGGGCGCCCCGGCGCTGCTGGCCGCCTGCGACGCGG
>NZ_DASURI010000011.1:0-3019 GCF_036280135.1 Longimicrobium sp. | reverse complement strand
CCCCCGCGAAGCGGGGGCAGGGGGTCGGGGGGAGGGGGCCCTCCGCGGGCGAGACACGCTCCACGACGGTGCACAATCCCGGCGCGAGTCTTCCCCTCGCAAGCAGATGGCTATCTCTTCCGCGTCCTGCGGAACACTCCTTGTATCCTCCCCGTCCACGATGGCACGGAAACCAGCGAAAGCAAAGGCCGAACGGCCCTGGCGGCGGGTGGGGACGCCGGAATCGGGATTCGAGTACCTGCGCGGCGACGGCAAGCCGCTGCGCAGCGCGCCCGCGCTCGCCCGCATCAAGAAGCTGGCGATCCCGCCGGCGTGGACCGACGTGCACATCAGCCCCGATCCGGCCGCCAAGGTGCAGGCGTACGGCACCGACGCGGCCGGCCGCAAGCAGTACCGGTATCACCCGGACAACATCGCGAAGAACAGCAAGCGCAAGTACCGCAAGCTGCTGGAGTACGCCCGCGCCATCCCCCGGCTGCGCGAAGCCACGGAGCAGCACCTCAAGCACGAGGGCGTGGGCCGCGAGCGCGTGCTGGCGACGGTCGTCCGGCTCATCATGCGCGGCTTCTTTCGCATCGGCAGCGAGGAGTACGCGATCACCAACAAGACGTTCGGCATCGCCACGCTGCAGAAGAAGCACCTCAGGATCCAGGACGAGAACCTGGTCTTTACCTACATCGGCAAGAAGTCCATCCACCAGCGTACCTTCGTGGCCGACACGCCGCTGGTGGAGGTGATGCGCGAGATCCTCCAGCTGCCGGGCCGGCGCCTGTTCCAGTTCGTGGACGAGGAGGGCAAGGTGCGCCCCGTGACCGCCGCGGACGTGAACGGCTACATCAAGCAGATCCTGGGCGCCAAGTACACCAGCAAGGACATCCGCACCTGGGGCGGCACGGTGCGCATGGCCACCATCCTGGCGGACCTGGGCCCGCCGCAAAGCGAGCGTGAGGCCAAGAAGAACCTGGTGCTGGCCTGCAAGCTGGTGTCGACGGAGCTGGGAAACACACCCACGGTCTGCCGCAGCTCGTACGTGCACCCGGCCGTGATGGACCGCTACGCCGAGGGCAAGACCATCGCCCCGCTGATGCGCGAAACGCCGCGCGAGGACGAGGCGCCCGGCCGCTACTATCCCGAGGAAGCCGCCCTGATGCGCTTTCTGCAGAAGTGGGGCTGACGGGCCCTCACCCGGGCTCGCAAAGCTCGCCCACCCTCTCCCACAAACTGCGTGGGAGAGGGTGTAGACTTCCATCCGGTCCCGCTCTCCTACGCCTGTCCGTGCGCGTGCCTGCGCTGCTGATGGGTCATTCGCCTCACGCGCCGCGCCGGGCGGACGCGCATCTTCTCCTCGACTTTCGCACTTTCGCACTTTCGCACTTTCGCACTGGTCTACTGACCCACTTCGCACCGACGCACTCTAACCTCCACTGCCCCAAAATGTTGCCGCCCCCGGGCCTGCTTCTTGCCGAGCGCGTGAAGGGGATAACGGGAACGCCGTGCGGGGAGAGGAATGGCCGTGGAAGCCGCAGACAGCAAGGCCACCATCCTGGTGGTGGACGACAACAGCGACAACGTGGAGATTCTCCGCGCGTTCCTGGAATCGCGCGGGTTCGCCATCGCCGAGGCGCGCGACGGGCGCACGGCCCTGGCGCGCATGGAAGAGATCAAGCCCGACCTGGTGCTGCTGGACGTGATGATGCCCGGCATGGACGGCTGGGAGGTGTGCCGCGTCATCAAGCAGCACCCGCAGCTGGGCGACACCAAGGTGGTGATGGTGACGGCCAAGGGCGGCTTCGAGGACAAGTTCGAGGGTTTGCGCAGCGGCGCGGACGACTACGTGGTCAAGCCGGTTGACTTCAAGGACCTGATGGAAAAGGTGGCGCGCAACCTGGCGGCCCGGGGCAGCCAGGCGTGAGGATCGTGGGATACGCCGCGGACGAGGAGTTCCGCGAACGGCTGGAGGCGGCGGCCCGGCGGCTGGAGGCGGAGCTCACCGTCGTGACCCCGGCGGAGAAGGGCTCCGCCGCGCACGACGAGCAGTTCTTCTCCCTGCTGCGCACGCACCCCGACGCGGCCCTCGTGCAGTTTCGCCGCGGGCTGCTGGAGCGCACCCGCGCCGAGGCGGCCACGCGCGCCATCGCGCTCGTCGTGGCCTGCCGCAACGAGGACGAGGCCCGCCAGGCCGCCCGCGAGGGGGCGGAGGAGTGGGTGCTCACCACGGCGACGGAGGAGGAGCTGGCCGCGCGGTTCCTGAGCGCGTGCGAGCGCAACGGCCGCCGCGTGCGCCCCCTGGCCACGCGCGAGGCGGCGGACCACCTGCGCTACGAGGAGCTGCTGTACGACCGCTTCACGGGCTTTCCCACCCTGCCGGTGATGATCGAGCGGGGCCGCGAGATGCTGGACCGCCGCGGCCGCCTGACGCTGCTGTACATCGAGTTCGTGCGCTACAGCAAGCTGGAGGAGATCTACGGCTGGGAAAAGCTGGACGAGGTGCTGCAGACGACGGCCACGGCCGTGCGCGACTTCTACGCCCGCTACGAGGGCGCGGACAGCGTGATGATGGTGTCGCACACGGGCGACGACGACTTCATCTTCTTCGCCGACCTGGGCGACGGGGTGGAGCAGACGGAGGCTGCCATCAACGAGATGGCCCGCCAGCTGGAAGAAGAGGTGCGCGGCCGCCTGGAGACGGAGCACGGCGAGGACATCGCGGGGTTGTTCGAGATCTACGTGGGCTCCACGACGCTCTTTCGCAACCCCAAGATCCGCACGGAGCGCATCATCTACCGCGGCATCCGCGAGGCGGCGCAGGCGGCCCGCAGCGTGGAAAGCCGCGAGCGGGCGCGCAAGGTGGCGGACCTCAAGGAGACGCTGCGCGAGGGCGCGGTCTACATCGTCTACCACCCCATCGTGGTGACGGAGACGCGCGAGGTGTACGGCTATGAGGCCCTGGCCCGCGGTGCCCACCGGGCCCTGCGCTCGCCGGAGGTGCTCTTTGGCGTGGCGGAGGAGGCCAACCTCA
>NZ_DASURI010000010.1:0-2750 GCF_036280135.1 Longimicrobium sp. | reverse complement strand
TCTCACGCAGAGCCGCAGAGGCGCGGAGTACCCCGGTCCACGCGGGAAATGGGGTACTCTGCGCCTCCGCGGCTCTGCGTGAGAATCAGTTCTGCTGGAGACTCGATCACACGAAAAAGCCTGCAACCGCCGAAGCAGTTGCAGGCTATTCCCTATTCCCTATTCCCTGCAGTCCCGTCAGTCCGCCAGCATCCCTCCGCCGGCATCCGCCAGCTCCGCCGCCTCGGCCACGCGGTCGTTCACGGCGCGGCGCAGGGCCTGGATGCGGTTGGACGCGTGCGGATCGAACGTGCGGTTGGCCAGCAGCACCGTCCACGTGCCGTTCTCCGGGTCCACCCACAGCGACGTGCCCGTGAAGCCCGTGTGGCCAAACGCCTTGCGGCTCACCTGCGAGCCCGACGAGCCGCCGCTGGCCTTGGGCGTCTCCCACCCCAGCGCGCGGTTGTCCGCGTTGGGCTGCTTCGCCGTGAACCGGCGGATGGTCTCCTCGGCAAAGATGCGCTGGCCCTCCAGCTCGCCGCCGCTGGCCAGCATGGCCGCGAAGCGCGCCAGGTCCGCCGCCGTGGAGAACAGCCCCGCGTTGCCCGACACGCCGCCCAGCTTGCGGGCCGTGGGATCGTGCACCTTGCCGCGGACGGGCTTGCCCGCGTCCGTCTTGTACGAGGGCGAGCAGCGGTCGCACGCCTCGCCGCCGGGGTTGAAGCGCGTGGACACCATCCCCAGGGGCCCGTAGACGCGGCTCTGCAGCAGCCCCTGCAGGTCCTGCCCCGCCGCCCGCTCGGCCGCCGCCCACAGGACGACGAAGCCCACGTCGGAGTAGACCATCCGCTCGCCCGGGTCCGTCGCCAGCGGCGTGCGGATGAGCTGCCGCAGCGCTTCGGCCGGCGTGCCCGACGCCCCGGCGCCCGCGGGCAGCCCGGACGTGTGCGTCAGCAGGTGCCGGATGGTCACCTGGTCCTTCTTGCCGCCGCTGAACTCCGGCAGGTAGCGCGAGACGGGCGCGTCCACGTCCATCCGCCCGTCCTCCACCAGCAGCATCACGGCCGTGGTGGTGGCGACCACCTTGGTGAGCGAGGCGATGTCGTAGATGGTGCGCTCGGCATCCACCTCGTACTTGCCCCACTCCGCGTTGCCGATGCCCCGCAGCAGCTCCATGTGCGCCCCGCGGCCGGCCGCCAGCGCCGCGCCGGGAAAGGCGCCGCGCCGCACCTCGGCCTGCACCAGGCGCTCGGCGGCGGCCAGCTTTTCCGCCTCCAGCCGCGCCCGGCGGGCCGCCGCGCTCTCCACGGGGGCCGTGACGGCCTTGGCGATCGCGGCGGGCACGGGGGCCACGGCCTGCACGGCCTCCAGCGCCTGGGGATCGCGGTCGTTCTGCGCCACGACACCGCCGGCCGCGCCCGCCAGCACCGTCGCCAGCAGGACGTATCGTCGCCGGTGATGGGGCCGATCGTTCTCGTAGACCATGGGATCCGCCTTTCTCTCGAAGCGCCCGCGATGGATCGAAATCCCCCGCCGCGCGTCATCTCGTGCCCTGATCCTGCCTCTTCGCCCTGCCCGCCGCGGATTGAATCTGCTCCGTCCGCGCGGGGAGTCCCGGACGTTCAGGGGGACTGCAATTGAGTGTAACCGAATCGCGTAACAGGTGGAACCCCTTAGGGTTAGCGGAACGTTAGAACAGTCGTCCGAAACCGCTTGGCGGGTCCGTGCGTAGCCGCTATCATAGGGGAATCCCCGCCCGACCCGTTTCCATCCGCCGAAACCGAATGGCTTTTCTTCAGACGCAGCGGCAGCGCGCCGCGGCCCTGGTGGCCGCGCTGGGCATCGCCATCGCCATCGCGCTCACTCCGTTTGCCTCGGGGCTGCTGGGGATCGCCGTGCTGTACGTGATCTGCGCCCCGGCCCACCGCCGCCTGTCGCGCCACGTGCCGCCGCGCGTCTCGGCGCTGCTGGTGCTGGCCGTGGCGCTCCTCCTGGTCCTGCTCCCCTTGGGCGTCGTCGTGGGGATCGTGGTGAGCGAGGCGCCCGACACCATCGCGGCCCTGCAGCAGAACGCCATCCTGGGCCGGCTGGAGACGCTGCGCATTGGCGGGCTGGACGTGGGCGCGCAGATGGCGCAGGCGGGCGGGACCGTGGTGGCGTGGCTTTCGGCGCAGGCGCTGGCGTTTTTCGGCAGCGCGGCGCGGGGGACGCTCAGCTTGGTGATCGCGTTCTTCGGCCTCTATTACCTGCTGCTGTACCCGGGCGCCGTGTGGTACTCGGTGCGCGACTTTCTCCCCTTTAGCGACGCGGCGGCGGACCACCTGCGCGACCGCTTTCACAGCGTGACGGAGGCCACGCTCGTGGGCACGCTGTTCACCGCGATCGTGCAGGGGACGCTCATCGGGCTGGGGTTCTGGCTGGTGGGGCTGCCCAGCGCGGCGTTCTGGGGGGTGATCACGGCGCTGGTGTCCGTGCTGCCCATGCTGGGAAGCGCGCTGGTGTGGGTGCCGGGCGTGGCGGTGCTGGTCGTGAGCGAACGGTGGGGGATGGCCCTGGTGCTGGCGGCCATCGGGTTCTTTGCCGCCAACGTGGACAACGTCATCCGGCTGATCGTGTTCAAGCGGGTGAGCGACATCCACCCCATGGCCACGCTGATCGGCGCCTTCGCGGGATTGAAGTACTTCGGGCTGCTAGGCGTGCTGCTGGGGCCGCTGGCGATCGCCTACTTCTTCGAGATGCTCAAGATGTACCGGATGGACTACGTGGTGGGG
>NZ_DASURI010000009.1:0-2521 GCF_036280135.1 Longimicrobium sp. | reverse complement strand
GACGGGCGCGATGGGGCGCAGGCGCTCCAGGATCTGCGTGGCGTCGCCCACGACCACGATCACGGCGCGCTCCGGCTGCAGGTACTGCCGCGCCACCCGCTGCACGTCCGCCACCGTCACGGCCGCGATGCGCTCCGGGTAGCTCGTGAGGTGCTGGGCCGGAAGGCCCATCAGCCGCGTGGCGGCCAGACTGGTGGCGGCCTGGTTGGGCGTCTCGACCGTGCCGGGGAACGAGGCCGTCAGGTAGCTCTTGGCGCGGTCCAGCTCCGCCTGGGGCACGGCCTCGTCGCGAATGCGGCGCAGCTGCACCATCAGCTCGGCCAGGGCGCTGTCCGTCACGGCCACGCGCACGTCCGTGCTGGCCAGGTAGGTGCCGCCGCCCAGCAGGCGGTTGTAGCGCGAGCGGGCGCCGTACGTCCACCCGTGCTGCCCGCGCAGGATCTCTTCCAGGCGCGAGTCGCCGCTCAGGCCCAGCACCATGTTGAGCACCTGGGCCGCGTAGTAGTCCGGGTTGTCGGCCATGAGGCCCGGGTTGCCCACGTAGATGGACGACTGCACGGAGTTGGGACGGTGCACCAGGAAGATCTCCGTGCTCTGCCGCGACGGCGGCGCGCTGAAGCGGTCCTCCGGGGCCGGCCCGCCCGTCCAGCTGCCGAAGTAGCGCTGCGCCATCTCCTGCGCCTGCGCCGGCGTCACGTTGCCCGACACCACCAGCATGGTGTTGGCCGGCACGAAGTGCGTGTGGTGGAATGCCACCACGTCCTCGCGGGTGAGCGCGGCCACCGTCTGCGGCGTGCGCTGGCGGCCGTACGGGTGGCCGGCGCCGTACACCTGCTGGTCGAACATGCGCGCGGCGAGCGTGCCCGGCTGCCCCAGCGACGCGCGCAGGCCGGCGATCTGCTGGGCCCGCGACGTCTCCATCTCCTGCTCGGGGAACGTGGGGTTGCGGGCCACGTCGCTCAGCAGCTCGAACGCCAGGGGCAGCTGGTCGCTCAGCACGCCCACGCTCAGCGTGAGGTTGTCCACGCCGGCAAAGGCGCCCATGCTGCCGCCCACGCCCTCCACCGTCTCGGCGATCTGCACGGCCGTGCGGGTGGGCGTGCCCTTGTCCAGCAGGGCCGCCGTCATCTGCGCCAGCCCCAGCTTGTCGGCCGGATCGGCCGCGGAGCCGGAGCGCACGTACAGGTCCAGGTTGGCCACGGGCAGCGCCTGGCTCTGCACCACCAGCAGGCGCATGCCGTTGGGCAGCTGCGTCTCGGTGAACGAGGGGAACTGCACGGGGCGCGACGGCAGGGGCGCGGGCGGCTGCTGCTGGGCCGCCGCGGGGAGCGCGGCGCCCAGGGCGAGGAGCGCCGGCGCGGCGAAGCGAAGTCGATTGAGCTTCATCACGGGAGGTCTCCTCACTGGGTGCGGCCGGGGAGGGTCACCACCACGGCGCGGTTGTCGGGGCGCAGGTACTGCCGCGCCACGCGCAGCACGTCTTCGCGGGTGACGGCGTCGTAGCGGGCGACGGCGTTGCGCACCTCGGCCGGGTCGCCAAAGTACAGCGCGTACATCTGCAGCGTCTCGGCCCGGCCCATGGCCGTCTGCATGCCGCGGATGAAGCTGGCGCGCTGCTGGTTCTTGGCGCGGTCCAGCTCCGCCTGCGTCACGCCGTCGCGCAGCAGCTTGTCGATCTCCTCGTCCAGCAGCGACTCCAGGCGGCCGGCGTCCACGCCCTGGTTGGAGCGCAGGTAGAAGAACATGAGCCCCGAGCCCCGGCGCAGGTCCGAGAACAGCGTGGCCAGCGACGCCGCGCGCTCCTGCTTGACCAGCCGCTGGTTGAGCCGCGAGCTGTTACCCGTGCCCATGATGTTGCTCAGCAGCTCCAGCGCGTACGCGTCGTCGTGCGTCACCGGCACGGCACCGTAGGCGGCCATGAACGCCGGCAGCGGCGCGTTCATGTCGCGGATGGTGTCGCGGCTGGGCAGGTTGGTGAACGCGTTTTCGCACTGCACCGGCGGCGGCGCCTGCACCGCCGGGATGGAGGCGAAGTACTGCTGCACCAGCTGCCGCGCCTGCGCGGGATCGAAGTCGCCCGTAAGGGTGAGCGTGGCGTTGTTGGGCGCGTAGTAGGTGCGGAAGAACTGCTGCACGTCCTCGATGCGCGCCGAGTCCAGGTCCGCCATGGACCCGATCACGTCGTGCGAGTACGAAAAGCAGGTCGATCCGCTGAACGGCTTGGTGCGGGCCAGGTTGAGCGACGGCGAGTACGGCGCGTTGTCCACGCGCAGGCGCCGCTCCTCCTTGACGATCTCCTGCTGGTTGCGCAACTGCGGCTCCGTCACCTGCAGGGCGCGCATGCGGTCCGACTCCAGCCACAGGGCCAGGTTCATGCGGCTGGGCGGCACCACCTGGTAGTAGTTCGTCCGGTCCTCGCTGGTGGACGCGTTCAGGTTGGTGGCGCCGGCGGCGCGCAGCAGGCGGCTGTGCTCGCCCTTGGGCGCGTTCTCGCTGCCCTCGAACATCATGTGCTCGAACA
>NZ_DASURI010000008.1:0-4939 GCF_036280135.1 Longimicrobium sp. | reverse complement strand
CGGTCGGGCATCAGCAGGCCGGCGATGTGCTTGAGCGTCACCGACTTGCCCGCGCCCGAAAAGCCGACGAGGGCGACGGTCTCGCCCTCCTCCACCTCCAGGTCCAGCCCGCGGAGGATCTGCTTGCTTCCGAACGCCTTGTGGACGTCGACGAGTTGAATGCTCACTGTTGCAGCAGCGTGGCGGCCCAGAAGGCGTCCAGCACCAGGATGAGCACGCTGGCGATCACCACCGCCCGCGTGGTCGCCACGCCCACCCCCTCCGCGCCGCCCTGCGTGTGAAAGCCCTGGTAGCACCCCACCACGGTGATCACGAACCCGAACGACATCGACTTGATCAGGAAGAACGTGATGTCGAACGGGTCGTAGAACAGGCGCAGGCCCCGCACGAACTGCGTGGTGGTGAGGCCCAGCATGTTCATGGAGGTGATCCACCCCGCGATGATGCCGATGACGTTGGCGAAGATGACGATCACGGGCACCATGAACGTGCCCGCGATCACCCGCGGTACCACCAGGTACGACACCGGGTTGTACGCCATGGTCTCCAGGGCGTCGATCTGCTCCGACACGCGCATGGTGCCCAGCTCCGCCGCGATGTTGGCGCCGATGCGTCCGCTCAGGGCCAGCCCCGTGAGCACGGGGCCCAGCTCCAGGATCATCGTCTTGCCCACCAGCGCGCCCACGAAGTACAGGGGGATGGCGCCCGTGAACGTGTACGACGCCTGCAGGGCCAGCACGATGCCCGTGAACGCGCTCAGGAACAGCGCGATGGGCAGCGAGTTCAGTCCCAGCTTGCGCATCTGCATCACGCTCAGGCCGGGCCAGGTGCCCAGGTCCGTGAGCGCGCGCCCGCTCTCGGCCACGAACCGGCTGAAGCGGCCGAAGTCCGAGAGCAGCGCGACCGTCACCCGGCCGACCAGCGTAAGGGGCAGCGTCCAGTTCATAGGGGAAATCTAGGGGCATGGCGCGGGGTTCGGCCAGAACGCCCGGCCCGCCTCATCATCCACGGTCTGTACAGGGGTGGCGAATGCCCGCGAAAAGGCCCGGACCCGCACCGGGCCCGGGCCGCGCGCCGGGCGTGCAGCCGCGTGGTCTAGCGTTCCGCGCCGCTCCCGCCCAGCAGCCCCGGCCACGCCTCGGGCGCAAAACGGATGCCGGTAAAGAACTGGCCGAACTCGCCGTACAGCGCGCTGGCCTCGTCGTAGCGCATCTCCGTCACGATCCGCTTGAACTCCAGGGGGTCGCGGGCAAACAGCGTCACGCCCCACTCCCAGTCGTCCAGCCCCACGGATCCCGTGATCACCTGGAACACGCGGCCGGCGAACGTGCGCCCCGTCATCCCGTGCTCGCGCATCAGCCGGCTGCGCTCGTCCACGGGGAGCGTGTACCAGTTGGCTCCCACGGCGCGTCGCTTCGACATGGGATAGAACGACACGTACTTCATCCCCTGGGGCACCTGCGGAAACAGCCGCGTGCGCACGTGCGCCGACGCCAGCTCCGCCGCCTTGGCCTCGTCGATCTGCCGCTTGTACTCGTCGCTCCCCGGCTTGGCCTCCGCGGCGGCCTGAGCCGTGGCGTGGTACAGGCCGGCCTCCGTCACGGACAGGTAGTCGTACTCCAGCCGCAGCAGCTCGCCCAGGGTGCTGTCGCGCAGCCGCAGCTGCACGTCTGCCAGCTCGTCCAGGCTCCGGCGAAAGTGGACGAACATCCAGTCGCCGCCCCCGCCGATCAGGCGGAAGGCCGCGCTCCAGCCGCCCTCGTCGCCTTCGCCGCCGCCAGCCAGCGTGCTCCACAGCGCCCGCGCCTCCTCGCCGATCTCCATGCGGTGCTGGCGGATGAGCGCGCGCAGCGACGTCCAGTCGGTGCTGAACACCTGGTGAAGGGCGTACCACCCTTCCAGCGTTGCGGGAGCGATCTGCGACGACATTGGATCCTTCAGGACTGCGGGTCAGCGACAAGAAAAACGGTGCGAGCTTGCTTGCACGATATTAGTGCGAAGATAGGGAGCGGGGCGGCGGGACGCGAGGGGGAAGAATCCGACAGGGAAGGCGGGACTCCTGCCTCGGGCGAGTGCCCCTCCCCCAACCCTCTCCGCTCGTTCCTCGCGGAGAGGGGAGAACCGCGGGTCGTGCACAGTGGCGGGGAGTCTACCGCGCGCGGAGGGCCCCCTCCCCCCGACCCCCTGCCCCCGCTTCGCGGGGGAGGGGGAGAACTGCACGGAGCACGATGTTCGCCCTGATGCGGTGAACTCGTGGAAGTATACACCCTCTCCCGCGCAGTTTGCGGGAGAGGGTGCGAGCCTAGGCGAGCGGGTGAGGGCCTCCCGGGTGAGGGCCCGCGCCCAGCTGCTCCGCCAAGGCCGCCGGCTCGTGCACGGGCATCTGACAGGCGAGCCGCTCGCACACGTACGCCGTCGCCCGCCCGCCGAGGGCCGTGCGGTCGCGCAGCAGGGGGATGAGCGCCGCCGCGTCGTCGTCCTCGTCCGGGCGGCGGAGCGCGGTGACGGCGTTCGGCAGGTAGGCGCGGGCGGCCACTTGCAGCAGCGCATCCGTCTCCGCGTCCCCCGGCGTGCCCACGAACGCGATCTCCGTCGGCGTCGATAGATGGAGGTCGATCGCGGACAGCAGGTTGCCGAACCCCGCCGCCGCGCGCGCCGTCACCTCCGCCATCCCCTGGATCACGCGCTCCGCTACGGCGCGGTACCGCGCCTCACCCAGGATCTCGCCCAGCCGCAGCAGCATGAGCGTCGCGGACGAGGTGCCGGACGGCGTCGCGTTGTCCCACAGGTCGCGCGGGCGGACGACGAGCGCCTCCGCGTCCGCCGCCGTGTCGTAGAACACGCCCTCCGCGTCGTCCCAGAAGCGCGCGATGACCTCGTCCGCCAGCGTGCGCGCCTCATGAAGCCAGCGCGCGTCGAACGTGGCCTCGTACAGCGCGATCAGCGCGTCCGCGAGGAGCGCGTGGTCCTCCAGGAACGCGGGGATCTTGGCTTCCGCCCTCTCCTTGTACGTGCGCATCAGCCGGCCATCGACCCGGAGCCGACCGAGCAGGAACTCCGCGCTGCGGACGGCGACCTGCCGATAGACCGGCTCGCCCGTGGCACGCGCGGCGTCGGCGAAGGCGTGCAGCATCATCGCGTTCCACGCCGTCAGCACCTTGTCGTCCAGGCCCGGCCACACGCGGTGCGAGCGCGCCTCGTACAGCAGCGGACGCGCGCGGGAGACGGCCTCCATCAGCCGCCGCGGCGTGACGCCGGCCTCCTGCGCCGCCGCCTCCACGGAGCGCCACGCATGCAGGATGTTGCGCTCCTCGAAGTTGCCCTCCTCCGTCACGCCCCACCACGCGCGGACGATGGCGCCGTCCTCCGGGCCCAGCACCTCGTCGATCTGCGCCGGCGTCCACAGGTAGAAGCGCCCCTCCTCGCCCTCGCTGTCCGCGTCCAGCGCGCTGTAGAAGCCGCCCTCCGGCGACGTCATCTCGTTGATGACCCAGCGCAGCACGTCTTCCGCCACCGCCAGGTACTCCGGCGAGCCCGTGGCCTGCCACGCGTGCAGGTACGTGCGGACGAGCAGCGCGTTGTCGTACAGCATCTTCTCGAAGTGGGGCACCAGCCAGTGCGCGTCCACGCTGTACCGCGCGAATCCGCCGCCCAGGTGGTCGTAGATGCCGCCGGACGCCATCCGCCGCAGCGTCACCTCCACCGCGCGAAGGGCCGTCTCGTCCCCCGTGCGCTTCCAGTAGCGCAGCAGGAACTCCAGCGTGAGCGGCTGCGGGAACTTGGGCGCGCCCGCCAGCCCGCCCCACGCCGTGTCGAAGCGCGTGGCCAGCGACTGGAACGCGCGGTCCAGGATGGATGGATCCACCGAGCCCGCCGGCGGGCGCAGGTCCGTGTTCTCGCGGACGGCGTCCGTGAGCGCCCGCGCGCTTTCGCCCACGGCATCGCGGCGGTTGACCCACGCGTCGTTCACCCCCGCCAGCACCTGCTTGAACGAGGGCATCCCGTACCGCGGCTCAAGGGGGTAGTAGGTGCCGCCGTAGAAGGGCTGTCCGTCCGGCGTGATGAAGACGGTCATGGGCCAGCCGCCGTGCCCCGTCATCTGCTGTACGGCGGACATGTAGATGCTGTCGATGTCCGGCCGCTCCTCGCGGTCCACCTTCACGGGGACGAACCACTCGTTCATCAGCCGCGCCGTCTCGTCGTCCTCGAACGACTCGTGTTCCATCACGTGGCACCAGTGGCACGCCGAGTAGCCCACGGAGAGGAGGAGGGGCCGGTCCTCCGTGCGCGCCCGCTCCAGCGCCTCCGGCCCCCAGGGATACCAGTCCACGGGGTTGTCCTTGTGCTGCAGCAGGTACGGACTCGTCTCGTGGGCCAGGCGGTTGGGCATGGACGCGGCTTTCGCTGATTCTCGGTCGGTGGACGTGGGGCGATGTGATGCGGATTCGCGGCGGCAAGGTGCGTTCCGGGGCTAGGGCAAGGCAACGGCGAGGGATGTCGCAGATAGGATGGCTCGCGCCGGGAGCGACCCGCCCCTCTCCCGGCCTCTCCCCGCTCGTTCCTCGCGGAGAGAGGAGACCCGCGCTTACGCGCCTACTTCGTCTTCGGGCAGGGTCTCGCCCCCTGCAACCCCTCCCCCGAAGTTGGGGGAGGGGTCGACCGACGTTGCGAGGAACGAGCAAAAGGAGGTCGGGGGAGAGGGCCTCCCGTCGCGCAGCGACGGGAGGCGACCATCCTCCGTACCCTCCGTCGTTTGTCGCCAGCGATGCGTCGGAACCTTCGCGCGCGGCTGCCGGTAGACGGCGCGGGTCCTGTCTCTCCCCCCGCGCCGGTGGACGACGATGCGAACGCGATGCGGATGGCGGTTCCGGTGGATGCTCCTCCTCTGCCCCCTGCTGGTCGCCGCGCCCGCGGCCGCGCAGCTCGTCGATTACGGGCT
>NZ_DASURI010000007.1:0-6335 GCF_036280135.1 Longimicrobium sp. | reverse complement strand
GCCGGCGATGGCTGCCGGGCTGACTGATCGTTGCTGGACCGTTCAGCATCTGCTCTCGATGGTCGTGCCTCCTACGAGGCATCAACCATGAACGGGTACATGACCCACTTTCGCACTTTCGCACTTTCGCACTTTCGCACTTTCGCACTTTCGTCCTTCACGCACTCTTCAGCTTGCCGAAGCGGCGGTCGCGGGCGCGGAACCAGTCCACCGCCTCCGTCAGCGCGGCGGGACCGAACTCCGGCCACATGCGCGGCGTGAAGTAGAGCTCCGCGTACGCGCACTCCCAGAGCAGAAAGTCGCTCAGGCGCTGCTCGCCGCCCGTGCGGATGAGCAGGTCCACGTCCGGCGCGGGGACGTCGTCGTGCTGCGCGCGGGCCAGCAGCGCGCCGAACGCCTCGCGATCCACCTCCGCGCCGTTCGCCAGGGCCGCGGCGCGCAGCAGGGCGTCGCGCGCGCTGTAGTCGATGGCGATGCGCAGCAGCAGGCGATCGCCGCCGGCCGTGGCCGCCTCGGCCGCCTCGATCTGCCGCAGCAGCGCGCCGCCCAGCCGGTCGCGCCGCCCAATGACGCGCATCCGCACCCCCGTCTCCACGCACCGCGCCGTCTCCGAGGCCAGGTACGCGCGGAACAGGCGCATGAGCGCGCTCACCTCGCGCGGCGGGCGGCCCCAGTTGTCCGACGAGAACGCGTACAGCGTCATCGTGCCGATCCCCAGCCCCGGCGCCGCCTCCACCACGCGCCGCACGGCGTGCGCGCCCTCGCGGTGGCCGGCCACGCGCGGCAGGCCCCGCATGGTCGCCCATCGGCCGTTGCCGTCCATGATGAGGGCCGCGTGGAGCCCGCGCGGCTGCGGGTGGATCGACAGAGTGCTTTGCATCGTAAAGTCTCCGGGCAAAAAAAGAGAACGGGTCAGCGGTCGCGCACGGCCTGGATGAGCGCTTCCATGTGGTTGAGGTACGCCGTAAGGGCCTGCCGGCCGGAGTGGGTCAGCTGGAACTCCGTGCGGGGGGTGCGGCCCTCGAAGCTCTTGGTGCACACCACGTAGCCGGCCTCCTCGAGCTTGCGGGCGTGCACGCTCAGGTTGCCGTCGGTAAGGCCTAGCATGGTCTTGAGCTCGTTGAACGCCAGCGACGGGTTCACGGCCAAGGCGCTCACGATGCCCAGCCGCACGCGCTCGTGGATCAGGCGGTCCAGCTCGGGCGCGCCGTCCTCGGCCGCGCCCGCCACGCTGCGCAGGACAGCGGCCTCGCTCAGGTGCGCGCGATTTGCCTCAGCCACCGTGCCTCCTTGCGATGATGATTCCGAACACCACGTGCAGCCCGCCAAAGCCGGCGGCCATCCAGGCGTTGCCCCACGACGCGGGCGTGAACGCCGCCGCCGCGCCCACCAGCATGAAGCAGAGCCCCATGACGGGCACGGCGCTCACGGAGAACGCGCCCGCGGTGATGATGCCCGCGCCGTACAGCAGCAGCCACGCGCCCGGCAGCAGGTGCGACATCCCCGCGCGGAACAGGACCACCGTGAGCACCGCGCCGGCGACCAGCGGCGGCGCCAGGCTCACGATGAACTTGCGGCCGGGCCCCGTGAGCATGGGCATGCGGGCCGAGCGCGCCTTCATGGACGTGGTGAGGACGCCCACGAGCATGGAAACGACGGCGGCCGCCACCCAGGTGCCCAGCCACGTTTCCGTGCTGGCGGGCCGCATCTGGGCCACGGCCGCGGCCAGCACGGCCGCCACGCCGATCACCACCTGCCCCCATCCGCTCACGGCCGTAAAGCTGCCGGCCCGCTCCATCGTCTCGCGGATGAAGCGAAGGTTGTCCATCGCCCGCGCGTGCAGGTCGAGGGACGGTTCCTCCTCGGGCGGAGGCAGCGGCCGGATGGGATGGATCTTCGCCATGGTGGATACGATGCAGGGCGTGAGACCGCCTGTCAAGTCCTTTGCGATGTAAAGCAAAGCATGTGCCGTGCTGAAACGAGATCGGGACGGATCCGATACGGGGTACAGGACGGCGCGGCGGGCGGGCGCCCCCCATCCCTGCCTTCCCCCATAAACGGCATGGGGGAAGGCGATCACGACCCGTGCACGAGGGCGGGCAGTCTGCCGGCCCGCCGAGGGCCCCCTTCCCCCGCCCCCTGCCCCCGCTGTCGCGGGGGAGGGGGAGAACTGCACTCGGCGTTCGGATGGTTCGCGCCGAAAGCAACCCGCCCCTCTCCCGGCCTCTCCCCGCTCGTTCCTCGCGGAGAGAGGAGAACCCAGCCTATGCACAAGCTAAGTTTCGCGCACTGAACCCACCCTCTCGCCACCCCTCCCCCGAAGTTGGGGGAGGGGTCGACCGCCGTTGCGAGGAACGAGCAAAAAGGAGGTCGGGGGAGAGGGCCCCCGTCGCGCCAGCGATGGGCATCCGCCTCCACGCATCCTTTCCCCCCCCCGTGCAGGCACCCCGTTCGAAGTCTACACCCTCTCCCGCGCAGTTTGCGGGAGAGGGTGCGAGCGACAGCGAGCGGGTGAGGGCCCGGGGTGAGGGCCCCGCCGCTTGACGCGCCGGTGCACGGCGGGTACACTCGCCCCCGCCATGCGCCCAAACACTGCTTCGCCGCGCGAGTTCGAGGTCGTTCGCGACCCGCTCTGGAACACCATCCGCCTGGACCCCGCGGCGGTCCGGATCATCGACACGCCCGAGTTCCAGCGGCTGCGCCTCATCCGCCAGCTGGGGCTCGCGTACCTCGTGTATCCCGGCGCCACGCACACGCGCTTTGACCACGCGCTGGGCGTGTACCACCTCGCGCGCTGGGCCATGGGCCTGCTGGCCGACCGCGGCGAGCTGGCCGGCGTGGACCCCGTGGACTGCCGCCTGGCGCCCTACGCCGCGCTGCTCCACGACGTGGGCCACTACCCCTTCTCCCACGCGCTCGAGGAGCTGGGGGAGGAGATGATCCCGGCGGACCACGAGGCGCTGGCGGAGCGCTTCCTCCGCGCGGACGGCATCCGCGCCACGCTGGAGGAGATGGCGCCCGACGCGCCCGACCGCCTGTCCGCCCTCATCCGCGGGCGATCGGACTCGCCGCTGCAGGGGCTGGTCTCCGGCTCGCTGGACCTGGACAAGATCGAGTACCTGCGCCGCGACGCGCGCTTTTGCGGCGTGCCGTACGGCGAGGTGGACGTCGACCGGCTCCTGCACGCCATCACGCTGCTGGAGGACCCGCGCACGGGGCGGACGGAGGTAGGCATCCACGAAAAGGGGCTCAGCGCACTGGAATCGCTGCTCTTCTCCAAGTATCAGATGTTCCGCAACGTGTACTGGCACCACGCCGTCCGCGCGGCCACGGCGCTGTACAAGCGGCTGGTGCAGGACGCGCTGACGGGCGAGGTGATCTCGGCGGACGAGCTCGTGGGGCAGAGCGACGAGCGGCTGCTCACCATCCTGGAGCTGCGCGCGGCGGAGCGCGACCACCCGGCCGCGCGGCGC
Organism: Longimicrobium sp.; assembly: GCF_036280135.1. Classification (GTDB taxonomy): domain Bacteria; phylum Gemmatimonadota; class Gemmatimonadetes; order Longimicrobiales; family Longimicrobiaceae; genus Longimicrobium. The sequence goes on along the minus strand of NZ_DASURI010000007.1, from coordinate 2,862 downwards.
GTGGCGGAGCGGTGGATTCCCGCCGTCCGGCGCCGGCTGCTGCCCAAGCGCGCGCTGGAGGTCCCCGGCGAGGCCATCCGCGGCCTGCCCGGCGAGGCGTGGATCGGCACGGACGCGGCGCTGCGCGACCGGCTGGAGGCGCGGCTGGCGGCGGAGCTGGGGATGGGCGAGGGATGCGTGATGGTGGACTATCCCGAAAAGCCGCGGATGATGGGCCTGGACCTGCTGATGCTGCGCCGCAGCGGCCAGGTGGAGCGGCTGACGGAGGCCGGCACGGCGGGGCTCATCGACCTGCCGCGCGTGAGCGACGAGCTGTACCACACGGCGCGGGCGTTCCGCATCCTCACCGTGGAGCGCCGCGAGATGGACGCGGACCGCGTGCTCTCCATCCTGGCCCTGTCCGCGGACGACGCGCGGGCGCGGCTGGACGCGCCGGAGCCCCTGCTGTGATGCCGGGTTCGGCCCTGGAGCGCGGGCGCGGCGAGCACATCCTGATCGCCGAGGACGACCCCGGCGCCGGCCGCGTGCTGCGCCTGCTGCTGGAGCAGACGGGCTACCGCGTCACGCTGGCGGCGGACGGCGAGACGGCGCTCCGCATCCTGGACGAGCAGGGCGCGCCGGACCTGCTGCTGCTGGACTGGATGCTGCCCGGCGTGAGCGGGCTGGAGATCTGCCACAGCGCGCGATCGCGGTGGGACGCGCTGCGCCTGCCCATCCTGATGGTGACGGCCAAGACGGACCCCGAGAGCGTGTACGCCGCGTTCGACGCGGGCGCCAGCGACTACGTGGGCAAGCCGTTTCGCGGCGCGGAGCTGCGGGCCCGCATCGGCGCGCACCTGCGCACGCGGCGGCTGTGGGAGGAGCGCGAGCGGATGGAAGGGCACCTGCGCGAGCGCGACAAGCTGTTCACGCTGGGCCTGCTGGCCGGGGGCGTGGCGCACGACCTCAACAACCCGCTGGCCGTTATCAGCGCGCACGCGCAGGTGCTCAAGCGCCGCCTGCCCGAAGGGGAGGCGCGCGAGCAGGTGGACGGCATCCTGGGGTCGGTGGACCGCTGCACGCGCATCGTGGCCGAGCTGCTGAACTTTGCGCGGCGGCACCCGGCGGAGCGCGGGCCCGTGGACGTGGCGATGGTCGTCCGCGAGACGCTGGGGATGCGCGAGCGGCAGATCTCCACCAGCGGCATCGACCTGCGCGTGGAGGTGGACGACGGGCTTTCGCCCATCCACGCGGACGGGCACCAGCTTCAGCAGGTGTTCCTGAACGTCATCGTCAACGCGGAGCACGCGCTGGCGCAGGGCGGCCGCACGCTGCGCGTCCGCACGGTCCGCGTGGAGGAGCCGGTGCCAAGCGTCGTCGTGGAGTTCTGGAACGACGGCCCGCCCATCCCGCCGGACGTGCTGCCCCACATCTTCGACCCGCTCTTTACGACCAAGCAGGAAGAGGGGACGGGGTTGGGATTGTTCATCTGCCGCCGCATCGTCCGCGAGCACGGCGGATGGCTGGACGTCCGCAGCGACGCCGAGGGCACCGCCTTCGCCGTCCGCCTGCCGATGGGCGGGATCTAGCCGAGGGCACGCGCGAACGGCATCAGCCCGATACGCGTGCACGCACGCCGGCTTCTTGTCATCCTGAGGGGCCCTCGCGAGCCCTGCCCGTGCACGGATGCATGTGGCCCCGAAGGATCTTGCATGCGAAACGCGAGGCCGGCTCCCGTGCACCGGGGCCGGCCTCGCGCTTTGCGGGCAGCAGGCGGAGATGCAGCCCCGAATCCGGCACCGCGCCTGAGCGGGTAAACCCGCCGCTGGGACAGCCATAAGCCCTGTCTCGCGCTGACGCGCTCTGCGAACAGGGCTTCAACCGCGTTCAAGGACGGCTCGCGTCAGACTCCTGATCCGGCGCCGTTACTCTCGCACTCTCGCACTGCCGTTCAGGGCGTGTACGTCACACCGAAGTAGGCCGTCACGTCGTTCTCCTGGATGCCGTCCAGGCCGTACGCCACGCCGGCCAGCAGGCGCGCGCCGGGCGTGCCCGCCGCGCGAAAGCCGGGAAACGACGTCGCCAGCTCCACGCCCGTCACGCGCTGCCAGCGGTCCCACGTGGTGTCCGTCGTCCCGCCCCAAAAGTACGGCGTCAGCGCCCCCAGGCTGGTGCTCAGCCGGTATGTCAGCACATCCTCGCCCTCCAGCGTGCCCCAGCGCAGGCCGGGCATGGACACGCGCTGCGACAGCACGGCCTCGTCCGCCAGCAACGGCCGCACCCCGCCGACGGTGAAGCGCTCCCAGCGCGGCGCCCCGCGGCTCACGCGGCCCATCGTGGCCTCGGCGCGCAGGTTGAGCATGCCGTTCCCCGCATCGAACGCCACCGTGGCCGTGCCCCGCGCCCAGTCCTCGCCCAGCGTCCGGCCCGCGGCGCCCGCCAGCGACAGCCCGGCCGTTGCGTAGCCCGTGCCGTACCGCTGCCCGTCGGCCACGGCGTAGCGCCCAAAGGCCAGCGTCCGCGCGCCCGCATCCCCCTCGTCCAGGTCCAGCCGGCCGGCGGACGCGCCCAGCCGCCACTCCTGCGACTGCCGCGCGCGGCTCCACGCGTTGCCGGCGCTGAGCACAGCGGCGCCGTAGCGCGCGTCCAGCCCCGCCGCGTCGTAGCCGGGGAGCCGCGAGGGCGCCTGGTCCTTCCAGAACGCCTGCCCCGTCAGCGCCGGCCGCAGCCCGCGCCACACGGCCTCCACGCTGCCGCCGCGCTCCATCCCCGCGTCGCCCCACGCGCCGCGCAGGGCGACGGCCAGCCGGCCGACGGGATCGGTGTTGTGGACGATGAGCCCGGCCGCGGTGCCGTCCACGCCCACGGCACCCATGGGCAGCA
>NZ_DASURI010000006.1:0-9090 GCF_036280135.1 Longimicrobium sp. | reverse complement strand
CCGGCACGTCCACGCGCGCGCCGCGGCGGATGGCCTCCGCCACGGGGTGATCCGGCCGGTCGGCGTCCAGCGGGTCCGCGCCCAGGGCGGCCAGCAGCCCGGACGAGGCCGCGCCCCGGCCCACGTTCGCCACGCACCGCGCGGCGGGCTGCACCAGGTGCACGGCGCAGGCGTCGGCGAACCAGGCCACGCACAGCCGCGCCAGGCGGTCCAGCCCGGACTCGTACTCCAGCGACTCGGCCAGGGTGCGCCCCGCGTCAAGGACGAGGCGCAGCGCGCGGGACGCATCCGGCGCCTCCGCCACGGCGGCGGGGGGCGCGGGCGCGTACAGGTGTGTGAGCCCCACCAGGTCGTCCACGATGAAGTCCAGCAGCCGCTCGCGGTCCGGCGGGGCCAGCTGGTCGCGGTGCTGCTCGTACCGCCGCAGCTCCCGGCGCATCCGGTCGGCCAGGGCCCGGTCGTCGCCGGCCGCCTGCGCGCGGTCCTGCTCCAGGGCGCGGATCTGGTCGATCAGCCGGTACACCCGGTCCCACCTGGCGTCGGACATCAAGCGGTCCCGGCCGGGAGACGGTGGACGACGCGTGGCATGGGCAGGGGAACGGTCAGTCGGAAGGAGAGGAAAGGTAGCGGCGCACCCGGTCGGGGAGCTCGCGGATGCTGAACGGCTTCTGCAGGAACCCTTCCGCGCCGGCGCCCCGCCAGTGCACGTCCTGCTCGTCCGCGGAGCTGAACAGCACCACGGGCACGTCCCGCAGCCGCGCGTCCATCTTGAGCACCTTGCAGGCGTCCCGCCCGTCCAGGTCCGGCATCATCACGTCCAGCAGCACCAGGTCGGGCGCCTGCTCGCGGGCCAGCGACACGGCCTGCACCCCGCCGCTGGCCTGCACGACCTCGAAGCCCGCGTGCGTGAGCATGAGGGCGATGAGCGCCGTGATGGCGGGCTCGTCGTCCGCGACCAGGATGCGGGGGCGGGTGTCCACGTCGTGCCGGGTCAGCGGGGAAGCCCCAGCCCGGTGAGCACCATCTCCGAGTGGTCAAACGGCTTGCCCACGCGCAGCCCCGCCTCCGTGACGTGCAGCTCGCGCAGCCGGTGGTCGTGCGCCCGCGCGCGCACCTTGAGAACGGCGACGAGCCGCCTGAGCTCGCCCTTTTGCTCCACGTAGCGCAGGTGCAGCACGTTGTCCATCACGGCCGCCAGCTCCGCCATGGGCATCTCGAAGCTCACCCCCACGATGCGCGGCAGGTCCTGCAGCAGCACGGTGGTCACGCCCCGCTCGCGCAGCAGGTTGGCCAGCGCCGTGAGGACGGACAGCTCGCGGTCGCGGGGGATGACGCCGTGCACCAGGTCCTCCACGGCGTCCACCACCACCCGCTTGATGCCGTGCCGCTCCACGTACGCGAGCAGCCGCTCGATCTCCTGGTCCACCAGGAGCTCCACGGGCGCCTTCCAGTAGACGTGCAGAAGGCCCTCTTCCACGGCGCGGCGCACGGGAAGGCCCACGGACTCGCCCTTGGCCACGAGGGTCCCGGGAAGCTCGTGGTAGCCCAGCAGCAGCCCGGGCTCGCCGGCGTTCACCCCCGCGCACAGGAACGCCAGGCCGCTGAGCGTCTTGCCCGAGCCGGGCGTCCCCACCACCAGGGTGATGGTGTTGCGCCCCACGCCGCCGCCCAGCATCTCGTCCAGCCCCTCGATGGCGAAGTCCAGCCGGCCCTCGGCCCCGTCGTCGGGGACGGAGCCGGAGAGCCGCATCTCCATGTGGGCGGCCAGCGACTCGGCGCGGGGGTAGATGTGGATGCCCTCGCCCGTGATCCGAAAGGTGTGCCAGCCGCCGATGTGGGCCACGCCCCGCATCTTGGTCACGCCGAAGGTGCGCACCTGCCGCAGGCGCACCGCGTCGAAGTCCATCTGGAAGATGGCGTCGGCGATGGTGAACGTGGGGTCCGCGTCCACGCCCTCTTCCGGCGGATGGGCCAGCAGCAGCGTGGTGACGCCCGTGACGGCGGACTGCGCCTCCATCTCGTGCATGAAGCGCTGGTACTCCAGCGGGTCCGCCGCGGCCATCTTGAGCGCGTGCACCCCGTCCAGGATCACCAGGGTGGGGCCGTGGTGCGCCACCAGGCGGGTGATCTCCTCGCGGGCGGCGGACAGCCCGCCGCGGGCCAGCATGGCGTACAGGCTGGCGTAGTAGAACGAGCCGGGCACCACGCCGGGGTCGAAGAAGTCAAAGGTGCGGGCCTGGGAGATGAGCGTCTGGTGCGTTTCCACCAGGGCCGTGAGGTACAGCACCTTGCCGCCGGCGCGGATCTGGTTGGCGCCGATCTGGTGCGCCAGCACGCTCTTGCCCCGGCCCGGGCCGCCCAGCACCACGTGCAGGCCGCCCTGGCGCAGGCCCCCGTTCAGCAGGCGGTCCAGCCCCGGCACGCCCGTGGGAACCTGCGCCGCCCCCGCCGCCCTTCTCCCTTCCCCGCCCCGCCTGTGCTCGTCCATTCCGAGGTGTCCTGTTGAATTGTGCGCGGCCTCTTCCCGCGCCTTCGACCCGCGGCCCCGACCGCAAGAACGCTTCCTCCCTGAGGTGCAGAGTCCGCTCCTTTCCGGGGTCAGCGTTCGCGGTATGTGCGCTTCTGCCCCGTCCATCCTCCGCGCCGCACACTACGCAATGATCAGCAATGCGCGACACGGCAAGACGCGCCGCGCGGGAGAGCGTCACCTCGCCCCAGGAAACAAGGACGACAATGGCCCTTTCCCGAAAACAAGTTCCTGCGCCCGCGAGCGACAAAGGGAGCGCAACGTTGCTCCTTCAGTTGCGCTCGACCGGAGGAAGTATTGAGTAGCGGCCGTCTGTGTACCGGTTGATCACCCCCCACGATCAGGGGATGTGCTGCCCAACGGATAGTTGCCGCGGTTGATATCGATTTTTTCCCGCGCCGCCGCGGCGATGTCAATCCCCGCAACATCCGCAAACCGCAGCACCCCGAGGAATACATCCGCCAATTCATGGCGGACCGCGTGCGGCCTTTCCGCAAGGGAATCCTGGTCCCAGCGAAATAGCGCAAGGAGCTCTCCGGCTTCGGTGGAGATCAGCGCGGCGAGGTTGCGGGGAGTGTGGTAGCATTCCCACCCGCGCTCCGCCGCAAACGCGCTGAGTTCGCGCTGAAGAGACCGTATCGCATCTTCCGTCATCGTCACCCCAGAAACCGATTCTCGTTGTGCCACCGGAGTAGCCCCGGGTCGGGGTGCTGTCCGGGACGTGCCGGGAGGTTGATTTGAGCGCCCTGCAACTCCAGATACGCCCCGCCATCACCGAAATCGGTGCGGAGACGGGAACTTGCGACTACGGTATAGCCGGGAGTGATTGTCAGATATCCGGCGTCGAACAGGCGATGAATGTCAGCCCGGAGCACCAGCCCATTGCGGACGTGATGAACCTCGGACATTCCAAACGGTTGGATGTGCGCAGCGTCCAGCGCTGGGAGCGCCCGCTCTTGGGTAACCGCACACCGTCTTTGGTACGCATCCATGACAACCGCGCGAAAAGCAGCCTGGCCCAACCGGGGCCTGCGCGGAATGGGATCGCCAAACCCACCGGGAAGGGGATCCAGATTTACCTCTTGTACTCCTGCCACGTTGACGTCCCCATTCACGTACCGCTCAACAAGCCCGCGCCACAACTCGCGGCCCTCACCCGAAAGATCATAGCCGCGTCCGCGAACAGCATTCTGCGGATACCCCTCCGGAACCGGCATCCAGAGGTCCTCCGGCCAGAAGAACGGATCCGTGAGGATGATGCAGCCGATGCGCGGTCCAGCAGCGGTGACGCCCGACTCGCGCCTCAGCTTCCCAATGCTTACCTCCAGTGCCTCGAGTGTCGGAACTCCGTTGTGAATCCCGAACTCTTCCCAAGCGGTGTCGAGCGGGTACTCGACGTAGTGCGCGAATACACCACCACCAGCAATTACATTCAGTGGTGCCTTCAGCCGGAACAGCAGCAGGTCGCCCGGAGAGAGGATACCGAAACGCCCCTTCCAGGGCTTGGGCGTCCAGAAGTTTACTTCTTGGTGCGGGCCAGTTCTGGTGAGAAAGTCGAACCAGGAACGATCTGTAGGAAAAACATGGGCACGACGGCTCATGATCGGTTACGTTCACAACAGAGTGTTCCACAGGTGGCGCAAAAGTATCGAAACACTAGTTGGTGGCGTGTGACATCGCCAGACCCGGAAAAGAGAAATCCCAGTGCCCGGCGTGTCGCCAGGCACTGGGATTCATGCTGACCCAAGGAACGGAGGGAGTGGGATTCGAACCCACGAGCCTTGCGGCCGCCGGTTTTCAAGACCGGTGCATTCAACCACTCTGCCATCCCTCCCCGCGCCGCATCCAGACGAACGCGGCGGACGAGCGGCCAAATTTCGTGATTCCACGCGCTTCCGTCAACGGGAACGATGCGCGGCGGCGGACGTACGCACCGTGAGGAACCCTTTTGCGCGCCGGGACGCAGGGTTATCTTCAGCAGCCAAGGGCCCGTACGGGCCGTCTCACGCGTGGTGATGTCTCTCGAAGCATTCCCCCTGAACGAATGACGAATCTGATGCGTGCCGCACGGGCGGCGCTCGTCGTATCCGTGCTGGCCGTCTGCCCGCCCGGCGCATCCGCGCAGGCACAGACCGGGCGGCAGACGCAGCCCGCCGCCGGCCAGCCCGGCACGCTGCAGCCCATGCGCGCCCAGCCGCCCGCCAACCGGCGCCCGGCCGCGCAGCCCGCGACGCCGGCCCAGCGCCCGGCGACGCAGCCCGCGTCCGCCCGTCCGCCCGCCCCCGCGCCGAGCACCCGGCCCACCGCATCTGCCCCCTCCACCGGACGGGCGGACACGGGCCCGGGCGCGGCGGGGCCGGCGACGGAGCGGTGGGAAGACATCACCGCCGCGACCGCCAACTCCGGCACGTACCGCATCCCCGTGGGCGCCGGGCACAGCGGGCCCTCGGTGCTGCACGTGCAGGTGCTGCTGAACCGCGCCTTCTTCAGCGCGGGCATGCTGGACGGGCGCTGGGGCAAGAACACGCAGAACGCCGTCTCCTGGATGCAGATGCGCGAGGGGCTGCCCATCACGGGCGCCGTGGACTCGGTGACGTACGCGCGGCTGGCGCAGCTGGCCGGCGCCGGCCCCACGGTGCGCCGGCACGTGCTGACGGCGGACGACGTGCGCGGCCCGTTCGTGCAGATCCCCACGGACATCTACGAGCACGCGCGGCTGCGCTGCTCGTGCTACGAGTCGCTGGGCGAAAAGCTCACGGAGACGTTCCAGACCACGCGTCCGCTCCTGGCGCGGCTCAATCCCGGGGTCAAGCTGGATTCCGTCGCGGCCGGCGACACGCTGAACGTGCCGCAGGTGCGCGACACGGCCGCGGCGCCGCGCGGGGTCATCAGGCAGATCATCGTCAGCGGCTCGGGCAACTACCTGCAGGCGCTGGATTCCGCGGGCGTGATCCTGTACCACTTCGCGGCCACGCTGGGCAGCAGCGTGGACCCCTCGCCCAACGGCGACTTTCGCGTGACGGCCGTCCATCCCAACCCGTGGTGGAACTACCAGCCGCGCCTGCTGGCCCACGTCCCCGACGACCGGCCCAGCGCCATGATCCCGCCCGGGCCCAACAATGCCGTGGGCCGCGTGTGGATGAGCCTGAGCGCGCCGCACTACGGCATCCACGGCACCAAGTCGCCGGAGACCATCGGCTACGCGGAGAGCGCGGGCTGCGTGCGGCTCACCAACTGGGATGTGACGTTCCTGAGCACGCGCGTGGCGCCGGGCACGCCCGTGGCCTTTCGCGAGATCCGCTACCGCGACGCGGATTCCGCCGCGGCCGCCGTCCCCGATCCGCGCCGCCCCGCCCGCGCGGTCGCCGCGCCGGATACCGCGCGCCGCGACTCGGCCGCCGCGCGTCCCGCGCCCGCCGCGACCACGCCGCGCCCCGCGACGGACAGCGCGCATCATCCCGCTGCGAATCAGCCTGCCGCGAATCAGCCGGGACCCGCGACCACGCAGCCCGCCACCACGACCCCTGCCGCGAGCCAGCCGACGACGGCGACGGCGCAGCCGCGCCCGGCAACTACGCAGCCCGCCGCTTCTCAACCGCGTCCGGCGACGACGACGCCCTGAAAGGACGGCAACGGAGCCCCCTTCCCTCTCCGAGCGAGAACTGCTACATTGGGTCACCACAGCGGAGTATCCCCCGCTCCAGCGCGACCCGTGCCGCCCCACTCAGGGGACGCATGAGGCGCGACGGCCCACGATGAAGCTCGGCCACGGCCGCGACTTCTGAAAGGTCTAAGTCTGGATGCGTGCGAGCTCGCTGCCGGAGCGGCTGCGCCGGTTGTACACCGGATTGCCGCGCGGGTGGTCGGCGAATGCCTGGCCCCCGATTCCACCATCGGGCGGCCCGGCCATAGAGGCTGGAGCCCCTCGGGCCGCCTGTTCGCCGAAAGTACACCATGTCTGACGAAACGCAGCAGAACCCCTCCGAAGCGCCCGATCCTGATCTGGATCTCGAGGCGCGTCCCCTCGAAGATGTCCACGTCCCCAAGGAAACCGCGCGGCGGTCCCTTGCTGAGAAGCTGGAGGCGAACTTCAGTTTTGCCCCCGGCGCGGCACAGGCGCTCGCGCGCGCTGTCGTTGACCCCGCAGCGGTCCGCCGTGCTCTCGACGCGCCGCTGACGCAGCCGATCCCGGACGGCGATGTCACCTACATCGTCGCTGAGATGTGGACCGCCGCTGTGGCGGTGAACCCCAACAACCCCCGTCGCAACGAGCGGAACACGTATCCCGTCGCCGCCAGGGACGGCAGGTCCACCGTGCGGACGCCGCTGGCCATGGAGCCGGCGGGCGATGGCTCTCCGATGCTCGTCTACCGCGGAGACGACCCTCAGCACGTCGCCGGCGAGATCGAGGACGCCGCGCAGTTCGTCCGCACCTTCAACCCCGACCTAGGAGAGGAGATCGCGACGGAGCGCGTGCTGGAGCCGATCACCGCGATCATGGCCGAGTTCCGGCACCGGGACGGGTCCGCTCCGGCCTACGCCCCCGTGGCGGTGGATGGCAGCACCCGAACGGCGCACTGCCAGGTCCTGGTGGGCAGCTCGGCGACCGATGCGGTCTACAAGCATCCCCGCTCCGGCCCGCGCGAGTGGAACGACTTCATCAGCCGTCGCGCGAACGCTCAGGATCTGCCCACGAGCCAGATCACGGAAAAGGCGGCGGCGGCTCATCGCGCGCTGCGCTACCACGCGAGGATACTGCTCGGCGTGCAGCCCGTGCGCACGCGGCAGACGATCAGCGTCGTTGACGCGGTGCGGTCCATCGTGGCAGGCATCCACGTCTCGCCCCCGAAGCCGTGGCCGGCGGGCTCGCAGATCGACGAGATCGCGGACGCCGTGCTGGACCGCCTGGAGGAAGACGGGCGCATCGAGCGTCCTTACCGCCAGTACCTGGCGGGCCTCGTCGCGCCGGCGGATGTGGGTGGCGAGCGGGCATATGCCGACATCCGCGCGCTGCACATCGCCCGAGTGATCTTCGATCCCCAGCATGCGCGCGCGGTGTCGGCTGCGTACCGCATCGTGCGCGACAAGCAGAAGCTCGGCCGGCACGACAAGCCTGAGATCGCCGCTGAGCTCATGATGCGTGCGTTCCGGAGCGACTACCCGGCGACCGAGGTCCGGTCGATCCGCTCGATCCTGCAGCGCACGATCACCAGCGACTACCGGCGCCTCCCCCGCAGGGGACCGGAACGCACGCCGGACGAGCTGCTCGCGGCTGCGCTGGCGGAGTTCGAAGCGGCTCCTGCGGACGTCGGGCCTGAGCGGCTTGAGCTCGGCATCCGTGCCGCTTACTGGCTCGTGCAGCAGCGCGCGCTCAGGCGGGACACCCGCGAGTCGAAGCAGCTGTTCGACGATTCGCGCGCTGGGTCGGCCGTCCTCCGCGCGCTGCTCGTGAGCAGGCACGGGCTGCTCCAACTGCACCGGGCGATCGTGGATGGCCGGGCTGCTCCGCCGGCCGTGAAGTCGCCCACGATCCGCAAGGTGGACGAGACGGGGGCCCTGCTGGACCGCGGCGGCGGTGGCTTCCAGACCGTCGACGACAACTACCTCCGTGAGACGTGGCCGGCCCAGAGGGCTGCGGGCACCGAGCGTCAGGCGGGTGTGGATGAGCCGGATCCCACCGTGCTGACGGACCGGCAGCGTCTTGAGCGGCTTGTCGGTCGTGCCAGGGCTGCCGCCGAAACCGTGCAGTCCCTTCTGGCGGAGATGGCGCAGATCACGCAGAACGGCGTGGCCCTCGTTCAGACCGAGGGCATCCCGTGGGGAACCGCCGAAGCGATGGCGCGGATGCTCCGGGAGGACGCCGACCGCCTGACCCTCTGGGCGGCGCTGAACCGCATGTCGTCGCAGGCGGGCCTCGCCCCCGAGGACGACCTGGACGACGGGGACCTGTTCGAGCCGGAGGCCCCGTGAACGAACACGATTATCGCGGCGCGGCGGCTCTGGCGGGCGGGTGGCGGCGCGGTCTGTACCCGCGCGCCATCCCGCTGGAGCGGCTCCGGCGTTTGCGCGCCGGGGTGGGCATCTACATGGCATGCGACGGATCTGGCCGGCTCGCGTACGTGGGCTCGGCGGTGCGCCCTGAATCCAGGGCCGGGGTAGCCGACCGGGTTTTCCAGCACGGCGTGCCCCGCCGGGGGAGCTGGCGGGAGGTCTGGGTGATCCCGCTGCGCGACGACACGCCGCGGCGGGTGGTCTTGGGAATCGAGGGGCAGATCCGGGACCTGCTGGCACCGCCGCAGAACATCGCGCGGCACCGGCCGCGCTTCCTCGAGGTGCCGTGGGCACGAACGGAAATCACGGCTCCTTCCCGCACTTAGCAGACAATATGGCCGGGTCGCCTAAAGCGGCCCGGCCATATCCATGCGCGCCAGCGTAGCACCGTAGCTCTACCGAGTCCAGGCTAAAGATCCGAGAACCCGATCTTGCGCCGTTTGCGGGGGGGGAGCTTCGGATGTCTCCCGATCTCGATATTGTGCGTTATAGTGCATTCCCGAGGGTCAATT
>NZ_DASURI010000005.1:0-3193 GCF_036280135.1 Longimicrobium sp. | reverse complement strand
CGCCGGCGATGAACTGCTCGATCGTGGCGCCGCCCTCGTACCGCTCTCCCGTGACCGTCATCGTCTCATTCGGCATCGTCCGCTCACCGAAGCCTGGTTCTCGTGGAGGCCGCTCCGGCCGCACGAGCCGGGGCGGTCTGCTCAGGCTGCTCGGAAGCGGCGGAGGCGCAGGCTGTTGCCCACGACGCTCACCGAGCTGAAGGCCATGGCCGCGCTGGCGAGGATCGGGCTCAGCAGCAGCCCCAGCGCCGGGTACAGCGCGCCAGCGGCGATGGGGATCCCCACCACGTTGTAGATGAAGGCCCAGAACAGGTTCTGCTTCATCGTCCGCATGGTGCGCCGCGAGAGCGCGATGGCCGAGGCCACGCCGCGCAGGTCCCCGCGCATCAGCGTCACGTCCGAGGCCTCGATGGCGATGTCCGTTCCCGTGCCGATGGCGACGCCGACGTCCGCCTGGGCGAGCGCGGGCGCGTCGTTGATCCCGTCGCCCACCATCGCCACCACCTGCCCGGCCTCCTGCAGACGCCGGATCTCCGCCACCTTGCCCTCCGGCAGCACGCCGGCGACGACCCGGTCCACGCCCGCCTGCCGGGCGACGGCCTCCGCGGTGCGCGGGTTGTCGCCGGTGAGCATCACCACCTGGAGGCCCATCCGGTGCAGCTGGCCGATCGCTTCCCGCGAGGAGGCCTTGATGGGATCGGCGACGGCCAGCAGCCCGGCCAGCTCGCCATCCACGTCCACCCACACGGGCGTCTTCGCCTCGCCGGTGAGCCGGGCCGCGGCGTCGGCCAGCGCGTCCACGCGCAGGCCGTAGTCCGCCATCAGCGCCTCGTTGCCGATGACCACCGCCCGGCCGTCCACCACGCCCATAGCGCCGCGGCCGGTGATGGACTGGAAGCTCTCCGACTCCGCCAGCGCGATTCCCGCGTCCGTCGCGCGGCGCACGATGGCGTCCGCCAGCGGGTGCTCCGACGAGGACTCGACCGAGGCGACCAGGCGCAGCAGTTCCTCCTCGCGCCCGGCCCACCCGGGCGTGGTGACCAGGTCCGTCACGGTCGGGCGGCCCTCGGTGATGGTGCCCGTCTTGTCCAGCACCACTGTGCGGATGTCGCCCGCCCGCTGCAGCGCCTCCCCACCCTTGATCAGCACGCCCAGCTCCGCGCCCTTCCCCGTCGACACCATCACGGCGGTCGGGACGGCGAGGCCCATGGCGCAGGGGCAGGCGATGATCAGCACCGCGACGGCCGCCGCGAAGGCGCGGACTCCCGGCGCCTGGTCCGCCGTGACGAACCAGATCACGAACGTCGCAATGGCGATGCAGAGCACCACGGGGACGAACACCGCGCTGATGCGGTCCGCCAGCCGCTGGATCGGCGCCCGCGAGCCCTGTGCGTCGCGCATCAGCTTGACGATCTGCGCGAGCACGCTGTCCGCGCCGAGGGTGGTGGCGCGGTACCGGAAGGCGCCGGTGCGGTTGATGGTCGCCCCGATCACGCGGTCGCCCGGGTTCTTCTCGACCGGCAGCGACTCGCCCGTGAGCATCGACTCGTCCACCGCGCTGCTGCCGCTGACCACCTCGCCGTCCACCGGGATGCGCTCCCCGGGGCGGACGACCACCACGTCCCCGTGCCGCACCTCCTCTACCGGCAGGTCGACATCGACGCCGTCCCGCAGCACCCGCGCAGTCTTCGGCTGCAGCTGCACGAGCGAGCGGAGCGCGCTGGACGTCTGCCGCTTGGCCCTCGCCTCCAGGGCATTGCCCGTGAGGATCAGGGCGATGATGAAGACGACGGCCTCGTAGTAGACGTCCGGGTTCAGGCCGCGGCTCAGGAAGAAGCCCGGCGCGACCGTCGCCACGACAGAGTACAGAAACGCGGCACCCGTCCCCACCGCGACCAGCGTGTTCATGTCCGCCGAGTGGTGGCGGAAGGCCGCCCAGGCGCGGGTGTAGAAGTGCCGCCCCGCCCAGGCCATCACTCCCGCGGTGAGCGCCAGCAGGCCGTACGAGAGCACCGCCGCGGGCACCCGGTACAGCCAGGGGAAGACGCTCTCCAGCATCGGGTTGAGCCACCCCATCGTCCAGCGCATGAACGGGTCGGCTACCGGGCCGTGGGCGCCGTGCGCGCCCGCCGCCATCAGCGGCATGGAGACGATCATCGCCACCATGGCGACGGCGAAGCTCACGCCCGCCTTGAGGCGCAGCTCGCGGAACTCCTCGTCCTGTGCGCGGTCGCGCGCCTCCTGCTCCTCGAACGCCGTCTGGTCCGGGGGCGCCAGGTCGGCGCCGTACCCCGTTCCGCGGATCGTCTCCACCAGCCGCTCGGCGGTGGTGACGCCCGGGTCGTACTCGATGGTGGCGTTCTTCATCATCAGGTTCACAGCCGCGCCCGAAACTCCGGGCGTCTTCTCCAGGGCGCGCTGCACGCGGCCGGAGCACGCGGCGCAGGTCATCCCGCTCACGGGGATCGTGACCTTCTCCGCCGCCGGCGCCACTACGTGCGCCTTCTGGTCATGGTCCCGCGCGGGGACCGTCCGCGTAGCCATCTGCCTATCCCTCCCGCTCGACGATGAGCCTGCCGCGGAGCATGCCCATGCCGCATGTGAACTCGTACGTGCCCGCCGCGCGGGGAACGATCTCCACCGCCGTCTTCTGGTGCGCGGGGAGGAACTTCCGGATGCCGAACTCCGGGATCACGACCTCCTCGGAGCAGCTGGAGGTCTCCTGCCGGTCGAACACCAGCCGGACCGGCGATCCGGCCCTGACGCGGACCTGTGCGGGGTCGTAGCCGCCGCGCACCCCGATCGTCACCTCCTGCGTCCCGCCTGCCGACGCGGTCACGGTCGCGACCGACCGGCCGGCCAGGAAGAAGTACCAGTTCACCCAGGCGATGGCGGCCAGGCCGCCCAGCACCACCAGCCAGTCGGTCGCGCTCATTGTCAGCTCCCCGCCACCTGCGCGGCGTAGCCCTCGTCCGAGATGGCCTGCGTGATCCGCTCGGGCGTCACCGCCTGCGGATCGTACGCGACCTTCGCCGACCCGACCTTGACCTCCTGCACCTCCACACCGTCGAGCCGGCTCAGCGCGCCCTTCACGCTGGCCACGCAGTGCCCGCAGCTCATGCCCTGGATTGCGATCGTCGTCTGCTCCATCAGTCGTCTCTCCGTTCTGATTCGTACCCCCACCCCCTATGGG
>NZ_DASURI010000004.1:0-6180 GCF_036280135.1 Longimicrobium sp. | reverse complement strand
AACGGCGGATCGGTGGATCGCGCACGCCCTCCGGCCCATCGCTGCGATCCTGCCCGGTCCGCCCTTCCCCGCCCCGCCCCGTCTGGATCCGTACCGGCGCACACGGAAGCCCGTGAAGTATACACCCTCTCCCGCGCAGTTTGCGGGAGAGGGTGCGAGCGACAGCGAGCGGGTGAGGGCCCCTCCGGCGAGGGCTACTGCCCCGCCGGCCCAGCCTGCGTCTGCACCGGCGCCGAGGCCGTGGTCTGCCCCGCCGTCGGCGCGGCCTGCTGCGACGGGCCTGCGTCCATCAGGGGGCGGCCGCGGGCCACGTACAGCGCGGCCTCCAGGATCACCGCGGCCGTGTTCACGTTCTCTCCGCCCGACACGCGGCCGCTCTCCTCGAACACGCCCGCGCCCCACCCCGTGCGGGACCGCGCGCCCTCCACCCGCTGCACGGCCAGCCACGTGTACGCGCTGGGCAGCAGCGCGTGCCAGCCAAACGCGCCCTTCACGCTCACCGTCCGCGACGCCGGACCCTCCGGCGCGCCGGCCGGCGGCTCCACCACGAACTCGCGGCCGTCGGAGTACACGGAGTAGTACAGGAAGTACGGCGGGCCGTTCACCGCGTCCTCGTTGACGATGGTGACCGTGCCCGTCTGCCGGTAGCGCGCCTCCTGCGCCGCCAGCACCCGCCACGCCAGCTCGCGCATCTCCCCCGACCAGCCCACCTCCAGGCCGATCATCACGAACGGCTCGCTCGTGAGGTGGTGGTCGCCGCGCGTGTCCGTCAGCAGGGGGATGCCCAGCACCGTGGCGGGGCGGCCGTGCTGCCGCACGTCCAGCGCCTGCGGGGCCACGTGCCCCCACGCCGCGAAGCCCGTGGCCGCGTACTGCTCGTAGCCAATGCGCCCCTCCTGGTACCGCCGCAGCCGCCCGCGCGAGTCCAGGTCCTCGCCGCGCAGGTAGCCGTCCTGGATCATCCGCTCAAAGTTCAGCCGCCCCACCACCTGCGCGATCAGGTCGCGGTACTGCGGCTGGTTCTCGTGGATGACGCGCAGCACCATCATCATCCGCCCCATGTCCAGCACCGACCAGCCGTAGCCGCGCTCCTCCGTCTCCGCCTCCTGGCCCGGCCGCCCCGCGATGGCGCCCGTGGTGGTGGAGTACATCTTGTTGAAGGCCACATTCTCGAACAGCCGCGCCTCGACCAGCGACTGCAGGGCGCGGCGCATCCGCCGGTCGTACTCGTCGCCCTCCAGCAGGTCCAACTGGTCCGCGCAGTACAGGGCCATCAGGCTGCTGGCCAGGTCCCACACGGTGGCGTAGTGATACCCCGTCACGGAGTTCACCCACCCCGTACGCTCGTTGTAGTTGGCGTTCACGTACGCCCACGCCGTGCGCGCGGCGCCGTCGAACAGGTCGCGGTCCGCCAGGGCCGGGGGCGTGCGCTGCGCGGCGGCCGGGGAGGCGAGGCCGCACGCCAGCACGGCGCCCAGGACGATTCGTTTCAGCATCGGGAGCGGTGTCTCGGGTACGAACTGGAACTCCGGCGCGTATCAGCCGGGCCGGCGGCAGAGGCAAGCATCAGACCATCCGTTCCCCCGTGATTCCGGAATCCATAAAAATCGTTGGACTGCAAGCAGATGCAGCGCGGGCAAAAGCCATCCGTTCCGCCCGTCGTGCAGAATGCCGCACCTGCCGCAGATCACCCGCCCCACGCACGTCCCGAGCATCGGCGAGCAAGGGACAAACCCAGCGTCCGCAACGATTTGCGATTTGCGGCGATGGGGTATGCAACCTGCCACACCCCACCCCGCTCACGTACCCGCCGTGGGGGTTCCCGCCCCCGCTTCGGGCACCGACGAGAAGTGGCAAACCCGCCGAAAGGCGGCGACGCAAAGCCTCGGGGCTACCGCAGGGCGCGCTCGCGTCCCGCCACGCCGGCCGGGCCGCCGAACCAGGTGTCTTTCATCATGCAGTCATTCTCTTTCTTCCGCCGTCCCGTGGCGGCCACCTTTGCGCTGGCCGCGCTTCTTGCAGCGTGCGGCGACGTGCCCACGCAAGCCTCCACGCCGCCGCTGACGCCCGGCGACACCGCCCGGGCCCCCGCGCCCACGACGCCCGCGCCCAGCGTGCAGCCGTTCTTTCACGGCGCGTTCCTGGGCGACGCCAACAGCACGCCGGAGCGCATTGGGCCCGCCATCCGCGAGTTCACGCAGCGCTCGGGCAAGCAGCCGGCGCTCGTCAAGACGTTCCACGACCTGAACTGCGACTGGGCCGCGGGCTGGTGCGGCCAGCTACTGCGCAGCGTGCGGACGGCGGGGAGCACCAGCTACCTGGCCATCGACCTCCGCTGGACGGGCGCGCCGGAAAAGGGGCTGCTGGACGCCATCAACAGCGGCGCGGCGGACGCGCGGCTCACGGCCATGGCCCGCGGCTTCGCGGCCTTTGGCGACGTGGTGCTGATGGAGCCCGCGTGGGAGATGAACGGCAACTGGGCGTACGCCTGGCAGGGCGTGGAGAACGGCGGCGACGTCAACGCGCCGGCGAAGTACGTGCGGGCATGGCGCCGCATCGTGGACATCTTTCGCCGCGAGGGCGCCACGAACGTCCGCTGGGTCTTCAACCCCAACGTGGGCAACCCCGTGGCGGCCGGCGCGGGGACCACGCACTGGAACTGGTACGGCAACTACTATCCCGGCGACACGTACGTGGACTACGTGGGGGCGCACGGCTTCAACGCGCCCCGCGTGTGGGGCGGCGCGTGGCAGAGCTTCGGCGAGATGTTCAACGGCGCGCGCGCGGACCACATCCTGGGCGACCTGGTGCAGCGCTTTCCCGGCAAGCCCATCATCGTGGGCGAGTTCGCCACGGACGAGGGCTCGGGCGATGCCAAGGCGCGGTGGATCACGGATGCCTACGCCGCCCTGCTCACCCACCCGAACGTCGTGGGCGCCGTGTGGTTCAACATGAGCAAGGAGGCGGACTGGCGGATCGATTCCTCCCCCGCCGCCGAGGCCGCCTTTCGCGCCGCCATGGCCGAGCCCCGCATCCGCACCGCGTTCGACGTGAGCGTGGGCCCGTCGCTGGGACAGCTCGCCGTGAACTGACGGTACGAAGGTGCGGGGTATGAAGGTACGGAGGTACGAAACGGCGCCGCGGCGAGATCAGTCTCGCCGCGGCGCTTTGTCGTTGTCGTGGGGGCCCTCACCCGCTCGCTGTCGCTCGCACCCTCTCCCGCAAACTGCGCGGGAGAGGGTGTAGACTTCCACGAGCTGATTGCACGATCGCAAGCTCCGTCGCGAGGTGCAGTTCTCCCCTCCCCCACAAAGCGCGGGGCCGGGGGAGGGGCGGTCGGCCGCCGGCGCCATCCACCCTTCCCGCACTGGATCGCTCGACTCCGCCCCACGACGGCAAAGCGCCCCGCCGGGATCACTCCCGGCGGGGCGCTTCGCATCCTCCGACGTCCGGCTCCGGCGGACCGGCCGATCATCCTACACCGTCGATCAGCCGATGCCGGTCATCCGGCGATCAGTCGCCGTACGTGGGCTCGGGCTGGCCCAGGCCGGGGCCGTAGCCGGGCTTGGGCGCCGCGGCGGGCGCCTTGGCCTCGCGCGGCTTGCGCTTGAAGCCGCGCGCCACCCATCCGCCAAAGTCGTCGAAGTAGGTGTACGCCACGGGCACCACCACCAGCGTGAGCAGCGTGGACGTGATCAGGCCGCCGATCACGGCGCGGGCCATGGGGGCGCGGAACCCGCCGCCCTCGCCCATGCCGATGGCGATGGGCAGCATGCCGAAGATCATGGCCGCCGTCGTCATCACGATGGGGCGCAGGCGCACGCGCCCGGCCTCGATGAGCGCCGTGCGCCGGTCCTCGCCGGCTTCCCTTCGCTCGTTGGCGTTGTCCACGAGCAGAATGGCGTTCTTGGTCACCAGGCCCATCAGCATGATCACGCCGATCATGCTCATCATGTTGAACGTGTCGTCCGTCAGCAGCAGCGCCAGCAGCACGCCGATGAGCGACAGCGGCAGCGACAGCATGATGGCGAACGGCTGCGTGAAGCTCTCGAACTGGCTCGCCAGGATCAGGAAGATCAGGATGACGGCCAGCAGGATGCTCTCCAGCACGAAGCCCATGGTCTCCTGCAGCTGCTCCGTCTCGCCGCCCATGCTGACCGTGTAGCCCGCGGGCAGGTTCATCTCGTCGATGGCGGCCGTGATGGCGGCCGACGCCTCGGAGATGCTGCTTTCCGGACCCACGCCGGCGCCCACCGTGCCCACGCGCTGCAGGTCCTGCCGGTCGATCTGCGCGGGGGCCACGCCCTCGGCCACGCGCGCCACCTGGCCCAGCGGCACCGTGGCCGCCGCGCCGCCGTCCACGCGCGTGGACGTGGCGATGGGCAGGGAGGTGATGCTCTCCAGCGACGTGCGGCGCTCCGGCGCCAGCTGCACCACCACGTCGCGCTCCTCGCCCGTGGGGTCCTCCCACGTGGTCGCCGTCTGCCCCGCCAGGAGGGGGCGGACGGTGCCGGAGATCTGCCCCACGTCCAAGCCCAGCTCGTTGGCCAGGTCACGGTTCACGTCGATGCGGAACTCGGGACGGGGCGCGCCCAGCGACGTCTGCACGTCCACCACGCCGGGCAGGGTGCGCATCTTCGCGGCCACCTGCTCGGACAGCTCCGCCAGCCGCGTCACGTCGGGCCCGCGCAGGTTCACCTGCAGGGGCTGCGTGGGGCCGCCCAGGCCGCCGGCCTCCATGACCGCCACCGTGGCGCCAAAGAGGGACGACAGCTTGGCGCGCGCGGCCACCATCAGCTCCTGCTGCGACTGATCGCGCTCGGCGCCGGGCACCAGGTCCACGTACACCTGGCCGGCCGTCACCGTCCCCGTCACGCCCGCGCCCACCGTGGTGTACGTGAAGTCCACCCCCGGCAGGGTGCGCAGGGCGGCGCCGATCTCCTGCGCCTTTTGCGACGTGTACGCCAGCGACGAGCCCTCGGGCGTCTCGAAGCTCACGTTGAACGCGCCCTGGTCCTGCTCCGGCATGAAGCCGCCGCCGATGAGCGGGAACAGCATGAAGCTGCCGAAGAACGCCGCCGCGGCGATGGCCAGCGTGGCCACCCGGTGCCGCAGCGACCAGCCGATGATGCCGCGGTAGCGGTCGGCGTTGCGGTCGAACCAGCGGTTGAACCCGGCGATCACGCGCGTGACGGGGTTGCCGCCCGCGTGCGACGGGTCGTGCGGGTCCACGCCCCACCACGCGCTGAGCATGGGCGTGAGGGTGAACGACACGAACAGCGACACGATCACGGCGAACGCCACCGTCATGCCGAACTGGTAGAAGAACCGGCCGATGATGCCGCCCATGAACGCCACGGGGACGAACACCGCCACGATGGACAGCGTGGTGGCCATGACGGCCAGGAAGATCTCGCTCGTTCCCCGCCGCGCCGCCGTGAAGTAGCCCTCGCCGTGCTCGCGGTGCCACACGATGTTCTCGATGACGACGATGGCGTCGTCCACCAGGATGCCGATGGACAGCGACAGGCCCATCAGCGTGAGCACGTTGAGGGTGAAGCCCAGGGCGTCCATGAGCATGAACGCGCTGATCACCGACACGGGCAGGGCCAGCGAGGTGATGGCCGTGGCCTTCCAGTCGTTCAGGAAGAGCATCACCACGATCACCGTGAGAAACGCGCCAAGCACCAGCTCGTGGATCACGTCGTCCACGGACTGGCGGATGTTGATGGAGTTGTCGCGCACCATGGTGATCTGCGCGCCGGCGGGCAGGCCCTTCTGCAGCTCCGCCACGGCCTCCTTGACCCCGTCGGCCACCTCCACCGTGTTGGCGCCCGACACCTTGAGCACGTCCAGCGACACGGCACGGCGGTCGTCCACGAGGGCGATGCTGCGCTCCTCCTCGGTGGCGTCCTCCACGCGGGCCACGTCGCCCAGGCGCACGGTCATGCCGCCGCGGGTGGCCACGATCACGTCGTTGAACTGCGCGGGATCGGTGATGCGGCCCGTCACGCGGACGAGCTGCTCGCCCGTGCCCCGCTCCACGCGGCCGGCCGGCACCTCCAGGTTCTGCCGCTGCAGGGCGCCCATGATCTCGGCCGCGGAAACGCCCACGGCCTGCATGCGCTCCGGCAGCAGGTTCACGCGGATCTCGCGCTCCAGCCCGCCGGCGATCTGCAC
>NZ_DASURI010000003.1:0-18036 GCF_036280135.1 Longimicrobium sp. | reverse complement strand
CCATCCTGGCCCGGCTGGACGACGTGGGGCTGGGTTATGTCAACCTGGGCCAGCCGCTGACCACTCTCTCGGGAGGGGAGAGGCAGCGGCTCAAGCTGGCCACCCACCTCGGCGAGAAGGGCGGGGTCTACGTGCTGGACGAGCCCACCACGGGCCTGCACCTGGCGGACCTGCGGCAGCTGCTGGGCCTGTTGGACCGGCTGGTGGACAGCGGAGAGTCGGTGATCGTGATCGAGCACCACCAGGCCGTGATGGCCCACGCCGACTGGATCATCGACCTGGGCCCCGGCGCCGGCCACGACGGCGGCCGCATCGTGTTCGAAGGCACGCCTGCCGACCTGGTGGCGGCGCGCTCCACGCTCACCGGCGAGCACCTGGCGGCGTTCGTGGGCGGCGGTGCGGAGTGATGGTTGGAGTGGGGCGAGGTATGTTCCGGGGAGGGAAAAGAGGGTGCATCAGCGCTCTCGACGTCGGTAGCGGGGCGGCAGTTCGCACTGCCGCCCCGCTCCGTTCACGGACAGACGTACCAGCAGCTCTCTACACCGTACTGGAGTGTATTGCAGTCGCCCGTGCAGGTCAGCTCGTACGTGGGCGTGGGGGATGCGTTGCCTCGCACTGTCCCAACGCCTTCAGTGGCGGGGGCAACTTCGAGAGATTCCACGCGCAGCGCGTCGGCATCCAGCTTCAGCTTCTTCATCGCGTCTCCATCGTCGTGAATAGAATCGAGGCCCGCCCTCATGGCGCGCCTCTGAGTGCAACCAGCGGCGGCCCGCGTCGTTGGACGAGGCCGGATGGCACTGGCACCCCGGATTCTAACCTATCCGTACGATGATTGACGCGAAACGCGATTGCTCTGTCGTGGTCGACGTGGGAAACTCGTGCTTCATTTCGGCGGGTGGTCCGCTGACGGCCGCATCCGATGGTGTTGGCGCGCGAGTCGCTGTGTTCAGCCTGCAAGGTGGAGCGAGAATCCGGGCGAGCGGCAGTCGGATGTCGCCTCATCAACAAAAGTCAAAGACGGGCTCAGCCGCACACCGGCTGAGCCCGTCTCTTCGTTGCGAACGAATCCGCGCGTCAGCCGGCGCGTGGAAGGCGCGGGACCGGCGGACGGTTCGACAACCCGCGGCGCACGAGATGCTGCTTCGCGCACGGGGCGTGGTCTCACCAGGAGAACAGGACGCCGCTGTACTCCGTGCAGCCGCCGAACGGCGTGCACAACGTGATGTCGTACGTCACCTGGTCCTCGGTAAAGCTCGCGGCCAGGGTGATCTGTGCCTTGAACCCCGCCACCGAGCCGCCGAGCGTCACGGACGGATCGTTCGTGTCGAGCACGCCGCTTCCGATGCTCACGCCCAGCAGCGTCACGGTGTAGGTGACCTGCGGAACGCCGGGATCCACGCAGTACTGGATGGTGATGGGCCCCAGCGAGAAGGAGTTGCAGTACTGCTGCAAGGCCGCCGGTGCCAGGTGACCGTCCGGCACGTGCGCCAGCGCCTCCGGGGGCGCGCGTTTGACAGGCATTCGGTCATCCCTCCCCGATCAGGCGGCCGACAGCGTGTACGTCACCTCGGCATCGTCGCCACCGCTGGACGTGACGGCGCAGGTGAACGCCGTGGGCGGGGTCACGGTGCAGGTGAACTCGTCGCTGCCGATGTACGGATCGTCGAAGTACGCGGAGACCGACTGGCTCTGCCCCTGGCCGATGTGGTACGCCACGGTTCCCTCGACACCGGTCGCGAATCCGTGGCTGTGCGCTTCCCATTCGCCTTGGCCGTTGGGCTGGATGGTGGCGGGGGGCTGCGTCCCCCACTCCCCGTGTACGAGCTGCGTCGACTGGAGGGTCAGGAACTGGTTCGTGGTGTTGACGAAGGTGGCTTTCACGCTACGTGCCGACATGGGTGCTTCTCCTCCCGAAAGGTGAGATCGGTCGCCCGGGGCGGTTTCCCCGGTCGCCGGACGGAAGTCTGACGGACAGCCGTCAATCGGGGATCAACGGTTCATCAATGGGCGATCATCCCCTGTCATCGCTCGCGGGAACGAGTTAATTTTGGACCTTTCGTACATCTCCCTGCACTTGGCGACGTTCGATGATGGGCGCGCGGAGCCGGGTGCCGTGCGCCTGAGCTTCGCGACCGCGCCACGGACCTTCGTGCACTCTGCTGGTACAAGCACGGCAGCCCCGGCGAAACGCTCGCCGGGGCTGCCGTGCTCGATCCCATCATTCAGACGCGCGGCGGCCGAAAGGCGGACCCCGGCGTGGCGCCGAGCTTGCGCTGGAGCTCGGCGCGGCTGGTGCGGCAGAGGTTGCCTCCGGTGAAGAACGCATCCTCCGTGACTTCCACGTCCGCGTACTCCGGGGGCGAGATCCGCATCAGCTCATCCAGGTCCGCCGCCTCGACCTCGCACAGCACGAGGCCCGCCAGCTCGCCCTGGAACTCGTCGATCGAAAAGACGTGCTCGCCGCGCCGGTGGTAGTGGCGGACCTTTCGCAGCCCGTCGCCCCCGAGCATGCCGAGGACCTGGAACTCGGCGGACGCGAGATAGAGGCTGCCGACTGCCTGGAAGTAGGGAGACTCCGATTCGAGCTTCTTCGTGAGCTTGAATGCCCGCCGCGTGGCGTCCGAGTCTTCGATGATCCTCAAGCGAAGTCGGGTCTGGGCGAGGTACGTGTCCGTCAGCGCCTTGGAGTAGGGCTCCACGAACGCGCGCCAGTCCGCGTGCGGGGCGACGAGAAACCGCCGCTCGTACTCCACCCGCGTGTACTTCATGGGCTCGATGTCCATGGCGGAGCTTCGGAGCAGGTGGGTCGGCTCTGAGCCGAACGTCCGGGCTCAACCGCGTTGAGCGTCGTACCGGAGCATGCGCCGCGCACGGAACGACGCACAAGCTCGCAGCGGTGGAGGATCGCGGGTCGCATCCGCCTGACGCGCGGTCGGGGTTGCCCGCGCCGCGGCTGGGTGGACGTTCTACTGGCGTTCCCCCTATGATTCCACTCTCGCCTCACGACCCGCGGAACCCCAGCCTCGCCCCAACCTCGATGCTTCTTCGCTTCCTGCAGTCGCGAAGGCTCCGCGCCGCCGCCGTCGCGGCCGGGCTCCTGCTGTCCGCCGCGCCGGCGCTGGCGCAGCGCGGCGCCATCCTGGGCGACGTGCCGGCCCAGGTGCGGCCCGGCGCGCGCTACGTGATCTACCTCCACGCGCGCATCGTCGAGGAGCAGGGCCTCCCCGCGGCGGACGAGCGCTTCGGCACGTACGCGTATCAGCAGATCCTGGACACGCTGGCGGCCTCCGGGGCCGACGTGATCGCCGAGCAGCGCCCGCCGGGGACGGACTTTCGCGCGTTCGGCGCCCACGTAGCGGACCAGGTGCGCCGGCTGATGGCCGCGGGCGTGCCGGCGGAGCGCATCGCGGTGGTCGGGTTCTCCAAGGGCGGCGCCATCGCGATGGTCGCGTCGGCGCTGCTCCAGGATCCGCGCATCCCGTTCGTGTTCCTGGCTTCCTGCGGCGACTGGGTGCGGGGCCGCGACGACATGGACGTGCGCGGACGCATCCTCTCCATCTACGAGGCCTCGGACGAGCTCGGGACCTCATGCGATCCGCTCTTCCAGCAGGCGCGCGCGCCGGGCGAGCACCGCGAGATCCGCATCGAAACGGGCGCGGGGCACGGCGCCTTCTACCGCCCGCGCGCGGAGTGGCTCGCGCCGGTGCTCGACTGGATCGCGCGAGAGTAGACGCGCGGTCATGTCCTGGCCGCGGGACGTGATCGCGATCGAGCAGACCGGGCTACGCCTTGCGCACCGGGTAGCGCAGGTGCGTTACGCCCACACCCGCGATGACCGACGGGCTGCCGAGAACGGCGGGTGTGGCGGCGAGGTGGTCGAACAGCCGGATCCCGGAGCCGAGCAGGACCGCCGCGACGTCCACGTTGATCTCGTCGAGCAGGCCCGCGTTCAGCAGCTGCTGGATGGTGTCGGCGCCGTGGACGCCCACGGACTTTTCGCCGGCGGCCGCTTTGGCCTGGCGCACGGCGCTCTCGATGCCGTCCGTCACGAAGTGGACCGTGGAGCCGGGGCGCGGCCAGCCATCCGGGACGCTGTGGGTGAGCACGAAGGCCGGCCCCCAGGCGTGGTTTCCGCCCCAGCCCTGGGCGACGTCGAAGGTGCGGCGGCCGGTGAGCACGGCGCCCAGCTCGGACCAGAGGCCGCGCAGGTGCTCGGCGCTGGGCGGGGACACCCTGAACGTCATGGGATCGGACCCGCCGGTGGGGAACTCCACGTCTCCCGAGGCGAAGTACCAGTCGAACACCTCGTTCACCCCGTCACCGGGGTCGGCGACGTAGCCGTCGAGCGACATGGACATGAGTGCGACGACCTTGGACATGGCGCTGTTCCTTTCCGGGGGGTGAGACCGCGTTCTGGTGATTCTACGAAGACGACGAACGAGTCCCGCGGGGATCGACAACGCGATCCACCGACGAGGAGGGCTCGGAGCGCAGGAGGCCGGGACTCCGCCGCGTGCATCCGCGCCGAACGCCGTCCGGTCGAGCCCCCACCTGGTGCGGGAGGCTCTTTCGCTCGGGGCGGGGGAATGAGATAATCCCCGGTATGACATCTCAAGACCTGAAGGCCCCCAACTGCGAGGCGCTGGAGCCGGCCGCGCGCGCCGTGCTCACGGAGTCGGCCTACAACTACTACGCCGGCGGCGCCGAGGACGAGACCACGCTGCGCGCCAACCGGGCCGCGTTCAGCCGCTTCTACCTGCGTCCGCGCGTGCTGGTGGACGTGGGCGAGGTCGACACCTCCGTCGAGGTCCTGGGCGAGCGGCTGTCGATGCCCATCCTGCTCGCGCCCACCGCCTTTCAGCGCCTGGCGCACCCCGAGGGCGAGAAGGCCAGCGCCCGCGCCGCGCGCGCCGCCGGTACGCTGATGGTGGCGAGCACCCTCTCCACGACCACCGTGCAGGACACCGCGGCGGCCGCGCCGGGGCCGCTCTGGTTCCAGCTGTACGTCTACCGCCAGCGTGAGATCACGCGCGAGATGGTGCAGCGCGCCGAGGCGGCGGGGTGCACGGCGCTGTGCCTGACGGTGACCATGCCCGTGCAGGGCAACCGCGAGCGCGACAACCGCACGGGGTTCCGCCTGCCGCCGGAGCTGGAGATGGCCAACTTCAGCGGGCTGCGGCAGGCCGGCTTTCCCGAAGGCGCGCCGGGATCGGGGCTCGAGGCGTTCATCGCCCGCGAGTTCGACCCCACGCTCACCTGGAGCGCGGTGGAATGGCTGCGCTCCATCACGCGCCTTCCCATCGTGCTCAAGGGGATCGTGACCCCGGAGGACGCCGCGCTGGCGGTGGAGCACGGTGCCGACGCCGTCATCGTCTCCAACCACGGCGGGCGCCAGCTGGACTGCGCCGAGCCCACGCTCCTGGCCCTCCCCCGCGTGGCGGATGCCGTCGGGGAGCGCATCCCGGTGCTGATGGACGGCGGCATCCGGCGCGGCACCGACGTGGTGAAGGCGCTCGCGCTGGGCGCGCGCGCCGTGCTGGTGGGCCGGCCCGCGCTCTGGGGCCTCGCCGTTGGCGGGCAGGCGGGGGTGGAGCAGGTGCTGGAGATGCTGCGCGGCGAGCTGCGCCGCACCCTCGCGCTCCTGGGCCGGCCGTCCATCCGCGCGCTGGACGCCGGCGCGATCACCGAGATCCAGGGCCTCGTCCTCCCGCCGCGCTGACGATCATCGCCGCGGGAGGCGTGCATCCGGTGCCGTGACGGGCGGACGAAGCCCGTGAACGCGAAAAGGGCGCGGGGGATGATCTCCCCTGCGCCCTGGCTGTTTTTGCGTCGATCGCGTGCAGGCGGGAGCATCGCCCTCTCCGCCGTGATCAAAGTATAACACACCCCCCGGCTTGCGGGAAGGCGGGGGGCGGATGACAGGATTGGCGGCCGAAAATTTTCCCGGCGAAGGCCAACCCCGTGAGCATGGAGTCGTGAGATGACCGACCGCTACGTGCTGGATTTGCAGGAGATCGACCAGGCGCAGGTCGCGCTCGTGGGCGGCAAGGGCGCGCACCTGGGCGAGCTTTCGCGCATCGAGGGCCTCCACGTGCCGGCCGGCTTTTGCGTGACGACGGACGCGTTCCGGAGGATCCTGTCGCGGGCGCCGTCCATCGAGGACCGGCTGGACGGGCTGTCGCGCCTGGAGCCGGACGACCGCGAGGCGATCCGCACGCGCAGCGCGGAGATCCGCGAAACCATCGAATCGATTGCCATCCCGGACGACCTCGCGGCGGCGATCACCGGGGCGCTTGCCCGGCTGGGCGAGGGCGTCGCGTGCGCCGTCCGGTCCAGCGCCACGGCGGAGGACCTGCCGACGGCCTCGTTCGCGGGGCAGCAGGACACCTACCTGAACGTCGTCGGCCCCGCGGCGGTTCTGCGCCACGTGAGCCGATGCTGGGCTTCCCTCTTTACGGAGCGCGCCGTGACCTACCGCCTGCGGAGCGGCATCGATCACCGTGACGTCCAGATGGCCGTCGTGGTGCAGCGGATGGTGTTTCCGCGGGCGTCCGGCATCCTGTTCACGGCCGATCCCGTCACGGGCCACCGCGAGGTCGCGTCCGTGGAGGCCAGCTTCGGCCTGGGCGAGGCGCTCGTTTCAGGCCGGGTGAACGCGGACGTCTACAAGGTGCGGGACGGCGCGGTGATCGACCGGACCCTCGGCGACAAGCAGCTGGCCATCCTCCCCGCGCCGGACGGCGGGACGGAGGAGCGGACGATCGAGCCGGAGCGGCAGGCGCAGCCCGCGCTGACGGACGCGCAGGCCGTGCGGCTCGTGGAGCTGGGCCGGCGCATCGAGGCGCACTTCGGCAGCCCGCAGGACATCGAGTGGTGCCTGGCGGACGACGAGTTCCACGTCGTCCAGAGCCGCCCCATCACCACGCTGTTCCCCGTCCCTGAAAGCGGCGACGGGCAGAACCACGTCTACATCTCCGTCGGCCATCAGCAGATGATGACCGATCCTTTCAAGCCCCTGGGCCTCTCCTTCTGGCAGATGACGACCGCGCGCCCCATGGCGGAGGCCGGCGGGCGGCTGTTCGTGGACGTCACGCAGATCCTGGCCTCGCCGGTGAGCCGCGCGGGGCTGTTCGGGATGGTGGGGAAGAACGATCCGCTCATCGGCGACGCGCTGCAGACCCTCCTGGACCGCGGCGACTTTCTTCCTCCGCCCGCGGAGGAAGGGCCCGGATGGACGGCGCCCAGCAGCGCGGGCGCTCCGATCGAGACCGATCCGGCCCTCGTCGAGGAGCTGATCGCGCGCAGCCGGGAGGGCATCGAGGCACTGAAGCGCGACATCCGGGACCGGTCCGGACCCGCGCTGCTGGACTTTATCCAGGCCGACCTCAAGGAGCGGAAGGTGAGCCAGTTCGATCCGCGGAGCCTGCCGGTGATCATGGCGGGGATGGAAGCCGCGTGGTGGCTCAACGAGCGGCTGGAGGCGTGGCTGGGCGAAAAGAACGTGGCCGACGTGCTCACGCAGTCCGTCCCGCACAACGTCACGTCGGAGATGGGGCTGGCGCTGCTGGACGTCGCCGACGCCATCCGCCCGCACCCGCAGGTGGTGGCGTTCCTGCAGCGCGTGGAGCACGACGGTTTCCTGGACGAGCTGCCCCGGCTGCCGGGCGGGCGCGAGGCGCGCGATGCCATCCAGGGCTGGCTGGATCGGTACGGCATGCGCGCTGTCGGCGAGATCGACATCACGCGGCCGCGCTGGAGCGAGCATCCCCGCATGCTCGTGCCCCTGATCCTCGGCAACGTCCGCAACTTCCCGCCGGGCGAGGCTACGCGGCGCTTTGAGCAGGGGAGGGAAGAGGCGCGGAAGAAGGAGCGTGAGGTGCTGGCGCGCCTGCGGGCCCTGCCGGACGGCGAGGCAAAGGCGGAGGAGACGAAGCGGATGATCGATCGCGTCCGCGCTTTTGCCGGCTACCGCGAGTACCCCAAGTACGGCATGGTCAGCGGATACTTCGTCTACAAGCAGGCGCTGATGGAAGAAGCCGGGCGCCTGGTGCAGGCCGGCGTGCTGCGTGACGCGGAGGACATCTTCTACCTCCGCTTCGAGGAGCTGCAGGAGGTCGTGCGCACGCGGCAGTTGGACGACGCGCTCATTCGCGAGCGCCGGGACGCGTATCGGTCGTACCAGGCGCTCACGCCGCCGCGCGTGCTCACGTCGGACGGCGAGATGGTTGCTGGCGCGTACCGCCGCGAGAATCTGCCGGCTGGCGCGCTGGTGGGCCTGGCGGTGTCCGCGGGCACCGTCGAGGGTCGCGCCCGTGTGATCCTGGACGTGGCGCAGGCGGACCTCGAGCCGGGCGACATCCTGGTGACCGCGTACACCGACCCCAGCTGGACGCCCCTGTTCGTCGCGATCAAGGGCCTGGTGACGGAGGTGGGCGGCCTGATGACCCACGGCGCCGTGATCGCGCGCGAGTACGGCCTGCCCGCCGTCGTGGGCGTGCAGCAGGCGACCCGCCTGATCCGCGACGGCCAGCGCATCCGCGTGCACGGTACGGACGGGTACGTCGAGATCCTGGCGTAGCGGGCGAGCCCGGCGTGTCGCCGGGTGGCACGCCAGTCGACTGCGAACATTCTGAACGGAGAGCGATCGTGCTGTTGCAGCTGACACGCCTCGATGAGCGTCGATACGAGACGCTCATCACCCGCTCCGACGGGGTGAAGTACAACGTCAAGGGCGTGGGCCACATGGCGGCGATCCCGCACGACCTTGCCCACTTTGCGGTCGAGCGCGGGTTGGACATCCGCCGGGGGTTCTGGGGAAGCGTGGCCGACGGGGCCGTGTTCGGAAGCCTGACCCACGTGAGCGGGCGTCGCAGGCCGCACGCGGCCGAACGCTCCAAGCAGGTGCTCAGGGAGAACAAGCATGAGCTCACGGAGACCGAGATCCTCGTCGGTCTCTTCAACCAGGCGCTCGAGGAGGGCCTTGGGCCAGAGTCCCCTGTCCTGCGGAGCCGGCTTCAACGCTACGTCTGGACGCCTCCCGGTCACCGGCCGCGACGCTTCTCGGACGAGGAGATCGCCGTCGTCTGCGCGGGTTGGAAGGAGATGCTGGAGCTGTGGCGGAACCTGCCAGTGGGTGGCACGCTGGAGCTTGTCTGGCCGGAACGGACTTCGGCGTGATGCGCCAGGCCGCCTGACATTGCTCCCCGGCGCGGGGACGCGTTCAGGGCGTATCAGGCGCTCACGCCGCCGCGCGTGCCCACGTCGGAGGGCGAGGTGGTCGCTGGCGCGTACCGCCGCGACAGCCGGCCGGCGCGCTGGTGGGCTTGGCGGTGTCCGCCGGTACCGTCGAGGGCCGAGCCCGCGTCAGAACGGTCCGGAGTGGGGCGACATCCTTGTCACCGCCTACACGGATTTCCCCGCTGGATGCCGTTGTTCGCGATCGCGGGCTTGGTGACGGAGGTGGCGGTCTGATGCCCACGGCGCCGTGATCGCGCGCGAGTACGGCCTGCTCGCCGTCGTCCGCGTGCAGCAACTCGCCTGATCCGCGACGGCCAGCGCATCCGCGTGCACGGGACGGACGGGTACGTGGAGGTCCTGACGTAGGGGGTGAGCTCGCCAGGCAGGTGGCCGTGGCTGTTCAGCCAGACGGTATTGTCACTCGGGTAGAAGATATGGCCAGGAACGCGCATAGCCGCGCGTTCATCATCAGGATGAATACCTAAAGCGCGCGGTCTCCGGCGAAAGGTGAAGCTCCTGTAGTTTGCTGGCATCCATACCGAGGGAGATGCCGGCGCATTCGCCGAGTGAAAGCGCGCGCCGGGCAGCACAATGCCCGGCTACAGTTCGGCAACGTTAGTGGCCGTGGCCGGCCCAGAACCTCTCGCGCCCCACTGTTTAGCCTGATCACTTCCATCGCGTAGCGGGGTTTGCAGCCGGGCTCCGTCTCAGCGGCCGTACTCCGGCGCGGGGACTCCGGGGTGATCCAAATTCCATGGCCTGAAACCGAGGTGCTCCAGCACGAACTCTACCTTTCGCCGCTCCACCCCCGGGCTTAGCACAGGCATGGGCCGGAGCGTGTTATGGACCGTGCCTTCCGGCGGTACGACAAATGGGTTGTAAAACGGATGCAGACCCATCTCCATCGAGTTGTATACCTTGGGGTGGCGGATGATACCGGCGCTGATCGACTCCGAGTACCACCCACTCTCCTCGCGGCCCTGCAAGGTCAACGACAGAAGCACCAGCAGGGTCCACCCCAGTTCCGGGGAGGCACGGATCGCCGGATGCTCCGCCTGCAGCCGGTAGAGGAACACTTTCATGAACGCATCCCGGATCGCCGATGCGCCGCCGGAGGTCAGTAAGACGTTAAGGAGCGTTTGCAGGTACTCCGTGACGTTGCCCGAATCCGCGATCACTAAGGCGAGTTCGTTTGGGCAATTGGGGTACAGGAGCGACACAGGGTCAGGCAGGTGGGGCGCGTGCATCGCTGCCAAGTACTCTTGGATGGTGACGTGAAAGAAGTCAAACTGCGAGTTCCCCCGCCGCACCACCAGCCCCGTGTGCGACTCCAGCTCGTCTACTACCTCACGCATGCTGTCGCGTGGAAGCTCAAAGCTGTACGCGACGGCGTTGTAGGCGGCAACCAGGTCGTGGTCGTGGAACGTACCTCGCCTCCCCCGCTGCGTAAGTTCGTACGCTATGGCCTGCAAAAACCGCTCTTTTTTTCGCGGGTGGAAACCTGCATACCGAGACTGCCGCTGAAAGCCGCGCTGCCGGTCCCAAATCTCCACGAGCAGAGAGACGATTTGCTCGTACACTTCCAGCGGACGCTCCGGAAGGCAGCCGTGCTTCTCGTACAGGGCGCAAAGGTGCGCCAGCATCAATGGAAGCACCTCCGTGCCCGCGTACGGCGCAGCGCTCACCGCGTCGCAGAATGCCGGTGCATCCGAGCTGCCCAGCCAGCGTACGGCGAACATCGCCACTTGCTCCTGTGACAGCGGCGCAATCGTGTACGCGCGCACCCCGACAAACGGCATCTTGTACTCTGCCGTCCTGCAGGTCAGGAACAGGCGCACGCCGGCCGCGCCCTCGGCCACGTCGCGAATCTCGATCTCCACGCTTAGCCGGACCTCCGGCGGCAGCTCGTCCAGCCCGTCCAGCAGCAGCACGGCGGAGATTCTCTCCAGCGCCTCGATAAGCGCGCGCAGTTTCCAGCGATAAGCTTGGCGAGGCGGCATGCCGTTCGGAACGTTCACATATACGCCGATTTCAGCAAGCAGCCATGCGATCAGCGATTCGCCGTCCTGCAGGTCGCGAAAGCGCACCAGCAAGGGAACGCCGCCGCGCCCCTGCTCCCAGTGCGCGTACGCGAACTGGGCAACGCGCTGCAATGAAGTAGACTTCCCCGCTCCCGCCCCGCCCAGAATAGCCACGTGGCTGGAGGAATCGTAAACCTCTTCCACAGTGAGCGTGGTCCCCGCGGCAGCCGGAGTGCCGTGGGGCGCCAATCCAGTGGCAAAGGTCAGCTCAGCAAAGCACTCCGCAAGCGTCTTGTCTTGAATAAGGGAGTGCAGCGAGATCTTCTCAGACCAGTTCTTCAACTGCCGCAAGTGTTGAAGGATGGATGCACGGAGGGCGGAATCCTCCACGACCACCCTGGATGCACGAGCCTCCTTGCGCAGATCGGAGAACAGGTCCGCTACCTTGCCCGCTAGGAGTGAAGCAGTGGCTTCTAGAACCATAGGTGCGATGGAAAGGAAGTTCATCAAGGGCGCCGCCGCGGATTGCCGGTGCGCGGGTCACAAATCAGGGTGCAGCGCCGGACGTTAACCTCTTGCAGACCTCTTTCACAACGATGTCGTCGGCCGATGTGCGCACCCGCACCCGGATCGTCGGTCGCCGGCTACCCGTCTGATCGGCGAGGGCCAGCGCATGCGCGTGCATGGAACGGACGGGTACGTGGAGGTCCTGGCTGACCGGATCAGGTAGACGTCTGCGCAGCATCGACTTAGCACGGCGACGCTCTCCGAACGACGGCTGCCTGCAGCATCACTCGCCCAGTGCGAAACCGTTTGCGAAACCTTCTCCTATAAAGATCATACTGGAAGTTTATTCGCATCCGCCCATTCTTGTAGTTCGCGCTGCACAATCTCCAACGAGACAGCCGAACCATTCCCTCTCGCCATGTCTCGCATACTAAGCCAAGTTTGGGAAACCTTTTGATGGGAGTAATGGGCATTGATATATTCATAGTGAGAAACATCGGGCTTCGCTGTCAGGCTGTTGCCCAAGTCTTCGTAAACCCGGCCAAGTAGATAGCCCATCAGGACGGAGATATCATCGCAAAGCTCGGCAGTACGCATATCGAAATCTCTAGCCTGCAGCAGCTCTCCGAGAAGGCCAAAGAAGACGCGTTCCCAGGCCGGTCCGCAAACCTCAAACCCGTAGCGGGTGTCACTCCACGTGTACTTATAGCTGCCTGTGATGTATGGAAAATTGTACTTGCCACGCAAATAGTCACCGTACTGAGAGGTGTAGAAGTACGGGACCTTGGGCTCGGAAGGTTTAGCCACAGCAAGCACTGCGCGAACTAGAAGTCCTAACAGCATTGGGATCCCTCCGGCCGAATTCGTCATGGTGCTGATTGGACCACACGCAATCAGGTTCGTTACAGATAAGTCTCGTCGTTCGTAATCCGCAATATCATTGGGGGAGTGTGAGCTTCGTTGATCGCCCTCGGTCCGGGCGACATCCTCGTCACTGCCTACACGGACCCGAGCTGGACGCCGCTGTTCGTCGCGATCGCGGGCTTGGTGACGAAGGCGGGCGGCCTGATGACGCACGGCGCCGTGATCGCGCGGGAGTACGGCCTCCCCGCCGTCGTCGGCGTGCAGCACGCCACCCGCCTGATCCGCGACGGTCAGCGCATCCGCGTGGACGGGACGGAGAGGCACGTGGAGATCCTGGACTGATCGGACCAGCCTGTCAGGTGGCCGGGCGACACGCGTCCGGACAGCGCAATCGATCTGCGGAGAAAGCTCCCAATGCGCATCGCCCTTTCGGGAAGCCACGCCGTCGGGAAATCGACGCTTGTCCACGGGCTCGGCGACGTGCTGTCCGGCTATCAGGTCGTCGAGGAACCGTACTACGCACTCCTCGACGAGGGTCACTCATTTTCCGCGGAGCCGACCGCTGAGGATTTCGAGATTCAGCTCGAGCGCTCCATCACGTCGCTCGCAGGGGCTTCTGCAGAGCGAATCCTCTTTGATCGCTGTCCCGCGGACTATCTGGCGTATCTGGCGGCGCTGCCCGAGAGGGATCCGAGTACGCTCGCGGGGTGGGTCGCATCGGCGGAGGACGTCCTGAGGCGCCTCGACCTCATCGTCTACGTTCCCGTCGAGCGGCCGGACCGCATCGAGGTCCCGGAGATCGAGGGGAGGCGTCTGCGGAGGCGTGTGGACGGGACGCTGCGGGAGATGCTCGTCGACGACGCGTGGGGGGTCGGCGTTCCCGTGCTGGAAGTGCGGGGCACGCCGGAAGAACGCGTGCGGTCGGTCCTTCGCCATCTGCATTCGGCACGATAGGCGTCGATGGTGCCCCGCCTCATGCGTCCGCGCGGGCGTGGCGCCAGAGGAGCGCGGCGTGCGCCAGCAGGAGCGCGGCGCCGAACGCGGCCAGGGCCGGGACCACGCCGATCGCGTCCGCCAGGAAGCCCACCCCCGCGGGCGCGAGGCTGAACCCCAGGTAGGCAAAGAGCAGAAAGCCCGCGACCGTCCGTGCGCGGTTCGCCCCTCCCAGGCGCGTGGCCTCCGCGAGCCCGCCCAGGAAGGTGAATCCGTAGCAGGCGCCGCCCACGACGGCCGCGCCCGCCAGCAGCAGCGGCACGCGGGCCAGCGCCGTCCCCGCCAGCAGCAGCGCGTAGCCGGCGGGGAGCACCCACAGCCCCGTCCGCAGCGCCCGGCGCGCCCCCATCCGGCGCGCCCAGGGCTGGCACGACGCCCCCGACACGTTCACCAGGAACAGCGCGGGCGCGCTCCAGGCGCCCATCTCCCCGCGCGCGAGCTGCGCCGGCACTACCACGAACACCAGCCCGGTCACCGCCCACGCGCCGGCGATCGCCAGCGCGGGTGCCAGGCTCCCCGCCGGGTACGACGGCAGGCGCAGGACGGGCACGCGCTCCCGCCCGTCTCCCGCCGCGCGGCGCTCCCGCGGCATCATCCACAGGAGCCCCAGGCACGCCACCAAGGCCGCCAGCAGGGCGGGGTAGCTGGCGGGGCGCAGCGTGGGACCGGCCAGGAGCGCCGCCGCGGTAAAGAGCGCGCCCGCCCCGGAGCCCAGCGAGGTGGTCACCGCGGCGTAGCCCGCCGCCCGCTCCGGGGTGTCCATCCCCGGCAGCTCCGCCAGGTACGCCGTGCCCGTCCCCGCGGTCAGCCCCATGCCCATCCCCTGGACCAGGCGTGCGGCCACGAGCGTGGAAAACTCCGGGCGCAGGATCACCAGCAGCGTGGCCAGGCACGACAGCGCGACCCCCGCGGTCAGCACGGGCCTGCGCCCCAGGCGGTCCGATGCTCCCCCCAGCCCCACCAGCACCGGCAGCAGGCCGGCCACGTATGCGCCGAACATCAGCGCCGTGGGTCCGGTGCCCAGCCCCGCCGCGGCCGCGTACGCGGGGTACAGCGGCACCTGCAGGTTCACGCTGGCCGTGACGATGAACAGCACCGCGCCCACCCCGGCCGCGTGCACCCCGGCACCCCGCCTCCGGCCGTCGGCCCCGGCGATGGCGCGATCATCGCCGGCGGTGGGACCGTGCGATGCCATCACGCCCCGGACGTCGGGGGATGCGGAGCGCCGCCCGTGCCCTCCGCCACGGCGTCCAGGCCCCGCTGGATGTCGCGCTCGATGTCGGCCTGCGACTCCACGCCGATGGAGAGCCGGACCAGCCCCGGCGGCAGGGCGAACGACGCGGCGCGGTCGCCGATCTCCTCCGTGGCAAAATCCAGCTCTTCCGGCACCTCCAGCGTGGTGTACACGCTGCCCAGGCTGCTGGCCAGCGGGATCCAGCGCAGCGCGCTCACGAAGCGGCGCGTGGCCTCCAGCCCTCCCGCGAACGCGAACGACACCATCCCGCCGCCCAGCGCCATCTGCCGCCGCGCCACCTCGTGTCCCGGGTGCGACGGGAGAAACGGATAGCGCACGTGCGACACCGCCGGGCTGGCCTCCAGCCGGCGCGCCACGGCGGCCGCCGTCTCGGACTGGGTGCGCACGCGGAGCGAAAGGGTCTGCATCCCCCGCAGCAGCAGCCAGCTCGCGTGCGGGTCCAGGCTGGGGCCGGTGAGCACGCGCATCTTCCGGATGTCCGCCACCAGGTCCACGGCACCCGCGACGGCGCCCGCGAGCACGTCCGCGTGCCCCGCCAGCGACTTGCTCGCAGACTGCAGCGAGAGGTCGGCGCCCAGCGACAGGGGACGCTGGATCAGCGGCCCGGCGAAGGTGGTGTCGACGAACACCCGCGCGCCGTGGGCGCGCGCGATGGCGGCGAGCGCCTGGATGTCCAGGATGTCGATGGCGGGGTTCGAGGGCGTCTCCAGGTACAGCAGCCGCGTGTCCGGCCGCATCGCCGCCGCCACCTGCCGCGGGTCCGCCGCGTCCACGAAATCCACCCGCACGCCGGCCGACGCGGACAGGTGCTCCAGGAACTGGATGGTCTGCGCGAAGATGGCCTGGTGCGCGACCACGTGGTCCCCGGCGCGCAGCACCGCCAGCAGCGAGGTGCTGATCGCGCCCATCCCGGACGAAAAGAGCAGCGCGTCCGCGGCGCCCTCCAGCGCGGCGATCCGCTCCTCCGCCAGGCGGACGGTGGGATGGCCAAAGCGCGTGTAGAACCCGCGGTCCGGATCGCGCGCGAAGTGATCCGCCAGCTCCGGCAGATCCCCGCCTTCCCACTGGGTGGTGAGAAAGAGCGGGGCGTTCAGCGTGCGGTGCGCCCGGGAACGCCCCTCCGCCGACGCCCACGGGTGCACCGCGAGCGTCTCCGGCGCGAGGGGCGGCTCAATCGATACGGCGCCTGGTGTCGTGTCCATGTATCGTCCTGTGGATGTGAGGCACGCCACGGCGCGGGGCCCGCGTGCGGGGTGCCGCGAGAAAGCCGCGGGCGGCGGAGGGTCAGCGATCCAGGACCGGCAGGTACGCCCGCCACGGGCCCACGGCTTCCCGGTACTGCCTGGCCATGACGCGCGCGACCTGGGCGACGTGGCCCAGGTCGTGGGCCACCCACGTGGCCAGCAGCTGGCCCAGCGTCACGCGCCCGAACTCGGGGTGAAGCCCTTCCAGGCCCAGCTGCCGCTCGTCCAGCCGCCACGAGGCGAGCGTCTCCAGGCTGGCGGTCCGCAACGCGGCGAGCTCGTCCAGGAGCTCCGCGAGCGTTTTGCCGGCGCTTTCACGGAACTGTGCCTCCCGGTCGAACGGCGGAAACGGCATCGCGGGGCCGTGCTCCAGGATCATCCGGGCGCGCGGGATCCAGTTGGCGCGCTCGCCGTGCGCCAGGTGGCCCACGATGGCGAACGGGCTCCACGTCCCGGTGCCCTCGTCGGCATCGGTCCACTCCCGGGGCAGCCCCTCCAGCATGGCGCGCAGCACGCACGGCGTGCGCTCCAGCAGGGGCACCTGCGCGCTCAGGTCAAAGTTCATCGTGGCGGCGGTGGTGCGCGGGCGTGTCGTACGCCGCGCGGTGAATGGCGAACCCGCTTCCATGGGCCGAGCCCGCCCCTTCGGGGGGATGCTGCCCGGGCCGCTCCGTCGCCCCGCGTCCGCGGCGCGTACGGCTCGTCATGGAATGTGGAGGCGCCCGCTCACGGGCGTCCAATGCCGAACGCGGATGGCACGGCGGCGAAACGGCATGGGGTTTCCCATGCCACAGGGGTATGGCCGCCATTCATCCGATGCATTGGACGAATGGTCGCCACGACCCTATTCTGAGTTCGTCCGGCACTATGCCACCCTGTTGGATGAAACAGCAGTTCAACCTCCCCCAGGGGTTTTTGGGGGAGGTGGGCGAGCTCCGCGAGCCCGGAGGGGGCGTTCGGAGGCTGCCACGCCGCGCGGACTGCGGCCTGGCGTTCCATCCTGGGGAGGACGACCGCCATCCGCCGCGATCTCGCACGCGTCTTTCGACGATCCGCCACCATGATCCTGAAGCTGCGGCACCTGCAGATGGTGCAGGCAATCCACGAGGAAGGGACGCTCACGGGCGCGGCCCGCCGGCTGTTTCACTCGCAGCCGGCGCTCACGCGGCAGCTGGCCCGGCTGGAGGCGCGGATCGGGGCGGCGCTGTTCCGGCGGCACGCAAAGGGGATGGAGCTCACGCGCGAGGGGCGCCGGCTGCTGGAGTCGGCGGAGCGGGTGCTGCGCGAGCTGGAACGCGCCGAGCACGACCTGCTTCTCCTGGCGCAGGGGTACGCGGGCGCGCTGCGGGTGAGCACGGAATGCTACATGGGATACCACTGGCTTCCGCGCGTGGCGCGGGTGTTCGGGGAGCGCTTTCCCCGCGTGGAGGTGCAGCTCGTTCCCGAGGCCACGCGCGATCCCTGGGGCGCGCTGCAGGCGGCGGAGGTGGACGTGGCGCTGGTGTACAGCGCGCCGCCGCACCCGGCCTCGGTTCACCGGGCAGACGTGTTTCGGGACGAGATCGTCGCTGTCGTCGGCACGGACCACCGCCTAGCGCGGGAGCCGCACCTGGCCCCCGAGCACCTTGGCGCGGAAGCGCTTCTCTGCCATTACGCCGAGCCGGGCACGGGCGTGCTGGAGCGCGAGTTCCTGGAGCCGTCCGGGGTGCGTCCGCGGCGGACGATGGAGCTGGCGGCGACGCCGGCCGTGGTGGAGATGGCCCGCGCCGGCTACGGGGTGGCCGTCCTGCCCCGGTGGATCGTGGAGGCGCAGGGCTCGCTCGACCGGCTCGCGGTGCTGCCGCTGGGCGAGCGCGGGCTGTGGCGAACGTGGTACGCCGCCTGTGCCGCGGGGCGCCAGGACGAGCCCGTGCTC
>NZ_DASURI010000002.1:0-10091 GCF_036280135.1 Longimicrobium sp. | reverse complement strand
GGGCGGGCGGGCCAGCAGGCCGCCCCGCACCACCAGCACCCGCCCCGGCATGGCCGCCCCGGCCGCGCGCTCGCACGCCGCCTTCTGGAGTCCCGCCGTCTCGGGCGAGGGCGGGCCCGCGCCGGCGGGCTCCGTGTGCAGGGGCGCGCCCTCGTCCAGGCCGGCCACGCGGGGAAACTCGCGGTACACGGCCAGGGTGGAGACGAGCGTGTAGTGCTCCACGGCGTCCGCCAGCAGCTCCGCCGAGGCCCACACCTGGCCCGGCAGGTTTCCCGACGTGTCCAGGGCGGCGTCCCAGCGCCGGCCGCGCAGGGCCTGCAGGTCGCCGTCTCGGTCGCCGCGCAGCGTTTCGGCGTCCGGGAACAGCTCCGGGCCGTGCTTTCCGCGGTTGAAGAGCGTGACCTCGTGCCCGCGCTCCAGCGCCGCCTGCACCAGGTGGCGCCCCAGGAACACGGTCCCTCCCAGCACCAGGAGCTTCATGGTTCCCCTCCGTGGAACGCGGGCGTCGATCTCCCCGCCGTCCTCCGTCCGTTGCGCGCGGAGAACGCGGCCCAACGCGTCAAGGTGGCCCGCGCGCGGCGCCGCGGCTTCTCCTGGATTGCGCGGGAGGAACGGAAGGGTCTCACGCAAAGGCGCGGAGAAGGGGAGACCGTCTCGCGGATTTCTGCGCGCTCCGCCTCGTGAACCGGTGGGGTTCGAGCAACCCGGGAGAAGACGGAGCGGCGCGGCGGATTTCGTTGACGCCATTCACCCTCTCTCACGCGGAGGCATCATGAGTGACTTCACGAGTTTCGGCCGCCAGCTTCGCTCCATGGCCATGCCCACCGGTACGAGGAGGCGCCCGTCGCGCCCCCCGACGCGTCCGGAAGGGCATACCCCTGGTTCGTTGCGGGAATGGAGATTGTCCCAAACGTCGAGCGTCAGGAGCTGCCTGCGTCTGATCCGTTCGCCGATGCGGTAGCCTGACAGCGTGCCATCCTCGGCGCATGCCGTGCGCGGCCGGCTTCACGCGCAGGCGCGGAGAACACGGAGAGATGCCCGCGTCTGCCCAGGATACCGGATCCGGGTAAACTCTGATTGCTGCGCGGGGAATCGCTCCACGGAAGAAATCGCACACGGGGTCTGCGGCCAGCGGAGGGAACGGTGGCTGATCGAAAGACAACCGTTGACTCCGTTGGCCGCAGGCCCCGTGTGAGGATGCTGTTTTTCCGGATTCGGGATGAGACGCCGGGCCGTTCGCTCAGGTGCCCAGGATCTCGCCCACCTTGGCGCCCGCGGGCCACTTGAGCACCTCGGCCCAGGGCTGGTACAGGAAGAACGCGTGCCCCGTGGGCGCCTCGAAGCGCGCGATCTCGCCGATCTGCGAGCGCACGGGCTCCTGCGTGAAGCGCACCCCCCGCGCCCGCAGCCGCTCCGCCGCCCCCCCGATGTCGCTCACCAGGAACACGGGCGCGATGCCCCGCGTGTGCGCCGGGTCCAGCGCCCGCGGCGAGTACACGCGCCCAAAGTCGTCCACCACGGGGCTGCGGTGGATGTGGTGCGTGGTGAGCAGCATGCCGCCCACGTCGTACTTGGCGATCCCCTTTTCCTCCGGCGGGCACGCGGGGTTGCAGCAGTGCACCCGCTCCACGTTGTCCAGCCCCAGCGCGCCCTCGTAGAAGGCGTCCGCCTCCGCCGACGAGGGGACGAACATGAAGAGGTAGACGAGCGGCTTGCCGTCCAGCCCCCCGCTCCCCGACGGCGCCGACGCGGGGCCGATGAGCTCCGACCCGCCCCGGCCCACGGCCGCCCACACCTCGCGCAGCTTGGGCGCGCTGGGCCACGACAGCGCCGTGGCCGACGGCTCGTAGATCATCAGCCGGTGGCCGTTGGGGTCGTAGAAGTCCGTCACCCGGCCGATCTCGTAGGTGCGCCGGCGGATGAACGACACCCCGCGCGCCTCCAGGTCCGCCCGCGCGGCGTTCAGGTCGTCCACCAGGAACACCACGTCCGAGGCGTCGTCGCGCCGGCCGGACAGGGTGATGCCGTAGTCCGCGGCGCGGTGCAGGGCCAGGATCACCCGTCCCGCGTCGAGCTTGACGGTGTCCTCGTCGGCCTCGATCACCCGCAGCCCCAGGCGGCGCTCGTAGAAGTCGCGCGACTCGGGGATGTCGTACACGTACAGGATGAGGTATCCCACGGGCGCGCGCGCCAGCACGGCGCCCGTCTCCTCCAGCAGCGATTGGGTCTGCGCGGACATCGCGGGTCTCCTTTTCTCACGCGCTCGGCGGGATGTTCTGGTTGATGCGGAAGACGTTCTCCGGGTCCCACGCCGCCTTCAGGGCCGCCAGCCGCCGCCAGGCCGCCGGCGTGTACGCCTGGCGCACGCGGTCTCCGCCCTCGTCCCCCAGCTCGTTCACGTACACGCCGTGGGCGCGGGGGCGCAGCTCCGCCCACGCGCCGTCCACCCAGCGGACGTGGCGGTCCGACTGCGCCGCGTCCTCCCACACGGCCGTCACGGCCACGTCGAAGGGGGTGCGCCGCCGTCCGAACGCCGTCTCGTCGTCCCCCACCCGCGCCACGGCCCCGCCCAGCGACGAGACCATGACGATGGAAAAGGGCGACTCCACCCGCGCCCCGTGGGCCGCCAGCACGTCCGCCGCCGCCCCGTCCAGGTCCCGCAGGTGCCCGGAGCGGCCGTACGTCAGCCGGCCAAAGACGCCCGCCGCGTCGTACATGCGCTGCAGGCGCAGGTAGGGCATGGGGCCGATGCGGTCGATGAGGGGCGCGCCCAGCGCCCGCAGCCCGTCCAGGTCGCGCCGCGCCTGCTCCGGCGTGCCCAGGTGGCAAACGGCCACGGCGACCACGGGCGTCCCGACGAGGTGCGGGGGGACGAACGGCGCGGGCGGCAGGCGCAGCTGGTTGCACAGGGCGCACAGGTCGTCCGGGGCGCCGTCCATCAGCCCCGCGTACACGCGCAGCACCTCCGCCGCGCGGGCGACGGGATGGAACGCCATCCCCCCCGTCACCAGCGGGCCCACGGGGTGCAGCCGGTACTCCAGCTGCGTGACGATCCCGAAGTTGCCGCCCCCGCCCCGCAGCCCCCAGAACAGCTCCGGCTCGCGTTCGGCGCTGGCCGTGACGAGCCGCCCGTCCGCCGTCACCACGTCGACGGAAAGGAGGTTGTCGACGGCCAGCCCGTGGCGGCGCATGAGCCAGCCGTAGCCGCCGCCCAGCGTGACGCCCGCGACGCCCGTGGTCGAGATGCGGGCCCCCGTCGTCGCCAGGCCGAACGCCTGCGTCTCGTGGTCCAGCTCGCCCCAGGTGAGCCCCGGCTGGGCGCGCACGGTGCGCGCGGCGGGGTCCACGCGCGCGCCCTTCAGGGGCGACAGGTCGATGACCAGCCCCCCGTCGCAGACGCCGTGTCCCGCGGACGAGTGGCCGCCGCCCCGCACGGCCAGGGGCAGCCCCTCGCCCCGGGCAACGCGCAGGGCCTCCCGCACGTCCGCCACCCCCGCGCAGCGGACGACGGCGGCGGGCCGCCGGTCTACGCGCCCGTTGTAGACGCGGCGGGCGGCGTCGTAGCCGGGGTCGCCGGGGACGAGGACGGCGCCGCGCACCCGCCTGCGCAGCCGGTCCAGCGCACTGGCCGGGGGGCCCACGGGGGCCGGCGCGTGGGCCGCCCCCTCCAGGAGCGTCATCGTCAGGCCCGCGCCAGCAGCTGCTCCAGCCTGCGGCCGCCCGGCCCGTCGCGCGCCTCGTCCGAGGGCTCCCACAACCACAGCAGGTGGCCGCTGGGCGCCCGCAGCCGCGCCACGCCGCCGTTGCGCGAGTAGGTGACGGTGCGGGCGAGCGGGATGCCCCGCCGGGCCAGCTGCCACACCGTGTCGCCCAGGTCCTCCACGTGAAAGACGGGGGCAATGCCGCCCTGCGCATCCGCCGCCGCGCCGTCCGCGTGGACGGTGGTGAGCGCCAGGGCGCCCGCGTCGTAGCGCACGCGGCCGTTCTGCTCCCCGGCCGGCCGCAGGTCCAGGCCGCCCTGGAAGAGGGAGGCCGCGGCCTTCGCGTCCCCCACGTCGAGCACCACCTCCGCCACCGACACGCCGTGGGGGCCCACGCCCTCGCCGGGGGCGTCCGCCGCGGGGGCGGACAGGGCCAGCCGGTTGCCGTCCGGGTCCGTGAAGGCGCCGTCCGGGCCCACCCGCACGCCGCGCGCGGCGAGGTCCCGCGCCAGGGCGCCGGGGTCCGCGGCCGCCAGCACCACGCGCGTCCGCCCGGCCCGGGGCGGCTCGCCGGGGGCGGCCCGGCGCAGGTCCAGCACCAGGGTGCCCGCGTCCAGGCGCACGGAGCGCCCGTCGTCGGCCACCAGGGGGAGCCCCAGCGCCTCCGCGTAAAAGGCGCGCGCGGCGGCCGGGTCGCGCGCCTGCACCACCAGCGAAACGATGCGCGAGCCGCCCAGCACGGGGCGGTCGTCGGGGAACAGGCGGGGCATCTGGATCTGCATGCCGGCCTCCTTTCGGGCGGGGAGTGCGTGAGTGCGAAAGTGCGAAAGTGCGAAAGTGCGAAAGTGCGAAAGTGCAAAAGTGCGAAAGTGCGAAAGTGCGAAAGTGCGAAAGTGCGAAAGTGCGAACGGGCCCCCGGGTCAGAGGGGGATGCGCTTGTAGTTCTCGGCATAGGCGTAGCCGGCGGCGCCGCCCACCCCCTTCATCCACCCGTAGACCCACGCCAGCGACTCGCGCGGGTCCGCGCCGCCCACCTGGCTGCGGTGGCACTGGATGGCCGCGATCTTCCGGTCCATCACCTCCGTGGCATCCACCCAGTGGTCCGTGCGCTCGTAGCCCGGGATCCACACCTCCCTCACCCGGTGCGGCTCCAGCCCCTCCCGCAGCAGGGCGGGGAGGGCGCGGGCGTTGGCCGCGTCGGGAAAGACGGCCGCCAGCGCCGCCTCGCCCACGGCGATGTGGTCCGGGTGCGACGCCTCGATGGGCACCTCCAGGGCCCGCCGCGGGAAGTGCGTGATCACCAGCTCCGGGCGAAAGCGCCGGATCTCGCGGGCGATGGCCGTGCGCAGCTCGTCCGAGGGGGCCAGGCGGCCGTCGGGAAAGTCCAGGAAGACGACGTCCTCCACCCCCAGCTCCCGGGCGGCGGCCCGCTGCTCCTCCCGCCGCGCGGCGGCGATGCTTTCCCGCGGCGCCGACGCGTCGCGGCTGCCGTTGGCGCCGTCGCTGCACACCAGGTAGCCCACCCGCGCCCCCGCCCGCGTGAGCGTGGCCACGGCGGCCCCGAACAGGAACTCGGGGTCGTCGGGGTGGGCCGACACCACCAGCGCCCGGCCGAACGAGGGGCCCGCGCCGTTTCCGTTTCCGTTGCCGTGGCCGTTCCCGGCGGCGGGGTCGCTCATGCGTCCTCGGGGGTAGAGGGTGGATCGCCGCCGCGCAGCAGGGCCCGGAACAGCGCCATCCG
Source organism: Longimicrobium sp. (assembly GCF_036280135.1). Taxonomy (GTDB): domain Bacteria; phylum Gemmatimonadota; class Gemmatimonadetes; order Longimicrobiales; family Longimicrobiaceae; genus Longimicrobium. Next base: position 4,649 of record NZ_DASURI010000002.1, on the reverse strand, counting down.
CGCGGGGGACAGGGGGATGGTCAGGCGCAGCACCTCCAGCCGCGGCGCCGGCAGCACGGGGGCCGGCGCGGGGCGCAGGGCACGGATCCCCCGCGCCTCCAGCCGCGCGGACGCCCAGCCGTCCGGGTCCGCCACGGCCACCCACGGCAGCCGCCCGTCGTTGGGCAGCACCTCGAAGCCGTGCTCCCGCAGCAGGCCGGCGGCCACGGGCTTCACCTCCGCCACCCGCTCGCGCAGCCGGCCGAACACGTCGCCCGCCTCCAGCAGGCGCAGGGCGGCCTCCAGCGCCACGCCGCCCACCTGCATGGGGGCGACCAGCTCGCGCACCCGCCGCGCCGCCCCCGCGGACGCCACGGCGAAGCCCGCGCGCATGCCGCCCAGGGAGTACGCCTTGGTAAAGCCCCGCAGCACCACCAGGTTGCCCACCCGGCCCACCCGCGTGGCCGCGCTGCCCCGGGGCCCCAGGTAGGGCGCCGGGCTCTCGTCGATCACCACGGGGGCGCCGTGCCGGGCCGCCGCCCGCGCCACGGCCTCCACCTCGTCCAGGGACAGGAAGCGGCCCGCGAAGTCGGGGCGGTCCAGGTGCACCAGGGCGGGGCGGACCGCGTCGACAAAGGCGGCCAGCCGCTCCGCCGTCGGCTCGCCTTCCAGGAGCCGCACCTCGCTCCCGCGCGCCGCGGCCCACGCCTCCAGGTCCGGGTGCACCAGGGCCGGCGCGGCCACGGGCCCCCCGTCCGCCAGCCCCGCCAGGTCGTGCAGCAGCGAGGTGACGCCCGCGGCGAAGGTCAGCTGCCCCGGCTCCAGCTCCACGCCGAAGAACCGGCCCACCGTCCCGGCCCCCCGCGCGCCGCCGTAGGGGTCGTCCACGGGGTAGGCGGCCGCCAGCGCCGCCGCCCCGTGCCCCGCCCGTGCCACGAGCGCTTCCCACACGGCCGCGGGCGAGGGGTCCAGCAGCTCCGCCTCGTCGCTGGCGTAGCGCAGGTCCAGCCGCATCCCCGCGGGGGTGCACCACGCCGCCACGGCCAGGGCCTCCGGCGGGGTGGGAAGGGGGCGCGCCACCAGCTGCACGGCGTCCGTGGACGGGTTGGCGGGAAAGTTCACCATCCACCCCGCGTCCGTGCGCTCCACCCCGAAGCCCGAGGTGCGCACGACGGCCATGAGCCCCGCCGTGCTGCGCGAGCGCACCTCCAGCTCCCGCAGCCGGCGGCGGCGCGCGGCGGCCGGCGTGTCGTCTTCCGGCGGGTCCACGTGCCCCGCCGCCTCGCCCGGCGCGTGGCCCACGACGAGCAGCCCGCCCTGGGCCAGGTGGCCGCGGATGCGGCGCAGCAGCCGGCGCTGCTCCTCCTCGGGCGCGGCGGCGGGCCAGCGCACGCAGAGGACGGCGTCCACCGTCTCCACGGGCCAGCCGCCGTCCGGCCCCCCGTCCACCCGCTCCCAGCGCACCTCCACCCCCGCCTGCTCCCCCGCCCGGCGGGCGTCCGCCAGGTCGCGGGCGCCGGGGTCCAGGGCCGTGACCTCCCAGCCCGCCCGGGCCAGGGCCACGGCCCGCTCGCCCGTGCCGCACCCCAGGTCCAGCACCCGGCGCCCGGGGGCGCTCTCGGCCAGCACCTGGAGCAGGTAGGGCACCTCGCGGCCCCGCGGGTCCTCCGTCCACCGGGGCGCCAGGTCCAGGGTGGCCGCGCCGGCCTGCTGCAGCAGCGTCATCTCCCGCTCCGTGGTGAGCGTTTCCGTCCCCTCACGCCGCGCACGCCGGCAGGTCCAGCGGCACGGACAGGATCTCCTGGATCTTGCGCCCGCTGGGCGTCTCCAGCGCGGCCGGCGACGGCTCGTACAGGAACACCAGGTGCCCCGTGGGGTCGTCCACGCGCACGATGGTGCCCACGGGCGCGCGGGTGACGACGGGCCGCAGCTCCGGCCGCACGCTCGCCAGGTAGCGCGCCACGGCCTCGGCGTCGCGGGCGTGGAACACGGGCGCCACGCCCTTCATCCGCCCGCCCTCCAGCTCCGGCGGGGGGCACAGGTGCTCCTCGAACTCCTCCCGCGACCGCTCCGGCTCCACGTGGTGCGTGGCGATGAGGATGCCGCCCGTGTCGTACTTGACCACCCCCTCCTCGTCCCCCCCGGAGGTGCGGCTGCAGGGGCCGCCCTCCAGGGCCCGCAGCCCCAGCTCGTCGTGGTAGAACGCCTGCGCCACCTTGCTGCTGGGGACAAAGGTGAAGAGGTAGATGAGCTCCGCGTCCCCCAGCCCCGGGGGCTCCTGGCCGGGCGCGGGGGGCTGCGACACCCGCTGCGCCGTGCCCCCGCCGCTGCGGGCCCGGCGCGCCTCGATCACGGCCCGCAGCCGCTCGCCGCTGGGCCAGCCCAGGGCCTCGGCGGAGGGCTCGTACAGGGTGAGCCAGCGGCCGTCGGGGTCGTAGAAGTCGGCGATGCCGCCGGGCTGGTACCAGTCCGTGGGCTTGAACTGCACGCCGCGCGCGGCCAGGTTGGCCGTGGCCTGGCGCACGTCGTCCACCAGCCACACCACGTCCGTGGAGTGGTCCTTGACGTCGGGGAGGACGATGCCGTAGTCGGCGGCGCGGTTCAGCGCCAGGATCACCTGCCCGGCGTCGAACTTGACGCACCCCTCGTCCTCCTCGATCACCCGCAGCCCCAGCGTGCCGGCGTAGAAGGCGCGCGAGACGGCCAGGTCGCGGACGTACAGGAACACGTACAGCACCCGTGTGTCGGCCAGCATGGGCCCCTCCTCTCGGGGTGGTGTGGGTCAGCGGGCCGCGGCCTGCCCGCCGGCGATCTCGAGCACCTTGGGGCCGCTTCCCCAGGTGAGGCTTTCTTCCGACGGCACGTACAGGCACAGCCGGTGGCCCGACGGGTCGTCGAACCGCGTGGTGCCGCCGATCTCGCTGAAGCCCACGCGCACGCCCTTGAACGCCAGCCCCCGCGCCTCCAGCGCCGCGCGCGTCTCCTCGATCCCGGGCGTGTGAAAGACGACCAGGTACGCGTGGTGGCGCAGCTGCCCCCCGTCCGGCCCCGCCGTCCCCCGCACCAGGCGGATGGGCACCGTGCCCGTGGCGAAGCGCGCGAACGCGTCCGTCCGCTCCAGGCATTCCAGGTCCAGCACGTCGGCGTAGAAGCGGGCGCCGGCGTCCAGGTCGGGAACCACCAGCCGCAGCTCGTCCACCCCCGTGCGGTCCAGCCCGGGCGTGGGCGTAAAGGCGTAGTGCCGGCCCTCGGCGTCCGTCCAGGTGCCGTCGGGGTTCTCCGCCACCATCCCCGTCCCGCGCAGCCGGTCGAAGGACCAGTCCGCGGGGACGGCGAACGCGGTCACCAGGCCGTCGCTCTCGCCAGGGCGAAAGCGGCTGGGGCCCGACATGTTGTGCGACAGGATGATCCCGCCCGCGTCGTACTTGAACACGCCGTGGCGGTGGTGCGGCAGGTGGGGCTCCACCTCGATGACGGGCACGCCGATCACGTCCTCGAACAGCGGGCGCTGCTGGCGGATGCGGCTCGTCTCGTAGAACAGGAGCAGGAGGGGCGCGCTGCGCAGGCTCATGGGACCTCCAGGGCCGTGCTGAACTCGTGGATGGCCGCCCCGGCGCGGGGCCGGGACGGCGCCGATGTCTCCGCGTCCGCGGGGGCCAGGACCAGCCGGTGCCCGTCCGCGTCCCGCACCCGCGCCGTCCCGTCCGGGTGCCGCCGGCAGCCGAACCCTTGGGCCTCCAGGGCCGCCGCCGCGGCGGGGACGCCCCCCGCGTGGACCACCAGGGCGCCGCCCCGGGCCCCGCGGCGGGCCGCGTCGGCCACCATCCCCACCCGCCGCTCCGCGCGCAGGGCCAGGAGGAGGGGCCCCGCGTCCAGCCGGGCCTCGCGGGGGGTGGCCCGCAGGGGCGCCAGGCCCAGGGCGTCGCGGTACAGGCGCTGGGCGCGGGGCAGGGAGGCCACGTGCAGCGTCACCCCCACGACGGGCGATCCGCCCCCGTCCAGCAGCCGGCCCAGCGCCCGCCCCGTCCGTCCCGCCCGGGCCCGCCAGGTGGGGTGCAGCAGGGTGGTGAGCCCGCCGGCGGGGTCGTGAAAGCGGAGCGACGCCCCGCGCGCGTCCCAGGCGACGGAGCCTTCCAGCTCCGCGCGCGTCCGGCCCAGCAGGCCGCACAGCCCGCGCAGGGCGCTCTCCCAGTCCGCCGGGGCCGCCTCCAGCTCCCAGGTGGGGTCCAGCCCGCGGGCGCCGCCGCCCCCGTCCTCCTCCTCCCACGCCGCGCCGAACTCCACGGCGACGCCCCCGGCCGCGTACCGGTCCCCGCCCAGCGCCGTCCATCCCAGGACCTCCGCGAGGGTCCGGGCCCACGCCGCGCCCGGATGGGGCCGCAGCAGCCGGACGACGCGGGCCGTCAGCATGCCCGGGCCTCCGCGAAGCGCGCGGGGTCCAGCGCCGCCAGCTCCGCCGGGCGCGTCCCCTCCGCCACGGCCTCCGCCAGCGCCCGGCCCACGCCCAGTGCCGGGGGCAGCCCGTGCCCGCCGAACCCCGCCGCCACCCACAGCCCCGGCGCGTCGGGCCAGGGCCCGGCCAGGGGGCGCCCGTCCGGGGTGGCGTCCATGATCCCCGCCCACCGCCGCGCGACCTGGATCCTGCCGATCCCCGGGAACGCGCCGGGGAG
>NZ_DASURI010000001.1:0-17689 GCF_036280135.1 Longimicrobium sp. | reverse complement strand
GGTGCGCAGCTCGCGCAGCACGCCAAAGCCGTCCAGCCCGGGCATGTGCACGTCCAGCAGCAGCACGTCGGGGCGGTGCGCCAGCACCTCCTGCACGGCGCTGCGGCCGCCGGCGCACTCCGCCAGCACCCGCACGTCCGGCTCCGTCTCCAGCAGGCGGCGCAGCCGCTCGCGGGCCAGCGGCTCGTCGTCCACGACGACGACGCGGATTTCCTTGCTCAGCATTCGAACACGGGGGGTGGGATCTCCATCCTTCAGGGAATGGCCGCCGGGGCGGCGCAGGGGATGAGCAGGCGCACGCGCAGGCCGCCGTCCGGCAGGGGTTCGACCCCGACGGGGCCGGGGGCGCCGTACAGGTGGGTGAGCCGCGTGCGCAGGGCGTGCAGCGCGGGCCCCGGCGTGTAGGCGGGGCGGGCGCGCAGCTCCAGGCACACGCCGTCGTCCTCCGCGCGCGCCGTGATGGACAGCGACGACGGGACGCCGGCGGACCGGCGCGCCACCTCGTCCACCAGCGGCACCAGCAGCAGCGGCGGCACCTCGCCGTCCAGCGCCTCGTGCTCCGCGCGCAGGGAGACGGCCAGGCGCCCGCCGGAGCGCAGGGCGAGCACGTCCAGGCAGGCGCGCAGGGCGTCCAGGTCCTCTTCCATCGGGACCAGCGGCGTGTCCGCCACGTCCAGCGAATAGCGCAGAAAGGCGCCCAGCCGGGCCACCAGCGCGTCCGCCGCGCCGGGGTCGCGGTCGATCAGCCCCTCCAGCGCGTCCAGGGTGTCGAAGAAGAAGCCCGGGTGCAGCCCCGCCCGCAGGGCCGACACCTCCGTCCGCATGAGCCGCCGGGAGAGCTCCAGGGCCCGCATCTGCTCGCGGTGCACCTCTCCGCGCAGCTGCGTGGCCGTCTGCACCCCCGCGCCGATCACGTAGGTCATCAGCATGTGGGGAAACCACATGACCGCGAACCCCGCCAGCTCCGGCCGCTGGACGGCCATCGTCTCCGCCACGTAGATCGTGGACACGAGGACGGCGTAGGTAAGGGCCAGCACGCCCAGGTGCGGCAGGACGTGGCGCGCCCGGAAGCCGGCGCCCCCCAGGGGCCACCGCCGCGAGGCCGCGAAGATGGCCGCCATCAGCGGCACCGGGACGAGCAGGACGGCCAGGCAGGGGACGAGTGCCCGCAGCGTGACCGCCTCTTCGACCTGGCGCAGGTGGGTGACGTGCGAGTAGCACCCCAGCACCCCCACGGGCATCCAGAGCGCCGCCGCCAGGAGCAGGTCCCGCCCCAGTCGCCGCGCGCCGCCTCCGCGGCCGAGCCCATTCGACATCGATGTCCCTGGACGGGGTTCGCGCGCGCGGGCGGCCCCGGTGCCGCCGCGCGCGCCTGTCTTTTCCCTGAACGCACGAGCCGCCCGTTTCCTGCCGCACGCCGCGCCGGCTTCCCGGACGGGGTGCGCGGGAGACGACCGCGCGGAACCGGCCTGCCGGCCGCTCGCCGTCCGGCTGGTACGCGGGGGCAAGCGTCCATGTTCCTGCCCTGTTTTCCGGGGATCCCTCCGCCTCGTTCGATCCCTGCCCTGGCCGGGCGGACCGGGCGGTCCGGATCGAAGGAATCGAAGAATCGCAGGATCGAAGGATCGGAGGATCGGAGGATCGGAGGATCGGAGGATCGGACGGGCTCGGGGCGCGGAGGGTTGCCCCGGCGGGACGAGATCCACTCCGGGGGGGCACGGCGCACCGCGCGGGGAATGAGCCGCGCTCGCGCCGGTACTGCTCCCCCCGTCCCACGCCGGCGGGGTGCACACGCCGGATCACGGAGGGAACGGACGGGACGGCCCGAAACCCCGCTGCTTCCCCGTTTTTTCCCCACGCGAAAACTTTCCCTTAATCTTCGCGGCGACGGACGGGGGACGACGAGGCCCGGCAGCGGATTTCCCATTGCCGGGCCTCGTCTTTTCGCCGTTCCCAGGCCGCGCGGGCAGGGCGGGGAGGCGGGCGGATTCGCGCGGATCGGGCGGCACGGGCGGCGGCCCGCGCCAGTGGAGGCTGTCACGCGCGGAGGGCGCCCCGTCCCCCCGTTGCTGCGCGTTCCGGCGGGCGGGGACATCGTCCATCCACGGACGCCGCGGGGCACGGGGCCCCCGGCATCCATCGTCCGCCCGGCCGGCGCGCATCCGCAGCGACGGCGCCGACGGGACGGACGCCGCGCGGCACCCCCGGGGCTGCCGACGACGAGGTTCACTGCCGATCCCCACATCCGCCATGAGCACAACCGGCACATCTCCGGCGGCGATCTCTCTCCCCAGCGGCGGCGGCGCGCTGCAGGGGATCGGAGAGACGTTTTCGCCCGACCTTCACACCGGCACCGGCAACGTCACCCTTCCCATCAGCCTTCCCGCCGGCCGCGGCGGCTTTGGGCCGAACCTGTCGCTGGCGTACAGCACCGGCGCGGGCAACGGGCCGTTCGGGCTGGGGTGGAGCGTGTCCGTGCCCGCCATCACCCGCAAGACGTCGCGCGGGGTGCCGCGCTACCGCGACGGGGCCGCGGGCACGCCGGACACCTTCATCCTTTCCGGCGCGGAGGAGCTGGTGCGCACGGACGGGGGCGAGGACCCCGCCGTGCGCCGCTACCGACCGCGCACGGAGGGGCTGTTCGCCGAGATCGAGCACCACCTGGCCAGCGACACCTGGGAGGTGCGCGGCCGCGACGGGCTCATCAGCCGCTACGGCGGCACGGGGGCCAACGGCGTGCGCGCCGCCGTCGCCGATCCCGACCGGGACGGGCGCACCTTCGCCTGGCACCTGGCCGAGACGGTGGACCCGTTCGGCAACCGCATCGTCTACGAGTACGCCGACGACCGGGGCGGCCAGGCCCCGTTCCGCTGGTGCCAGCTGTACCTGGACCGTATCCGCTGGATCGACCACGCGCACGGGGGCGCGGAGGGGTTCCTGGCCAGCGTCCGCTTTGTATACGCGGACCGGCCGGACCCGTTCTCCGAGCGCCGCGCGGGGTTCGAGGTCCGCACGCGGCGCCGCTGTGCCCGCATCGACGTGGCCACGCACGCGGACGGCGAGCGCCCGCTGCGCAGCTACCAGCTCGAGTACCTGGACGAGCCCGGCCCCCTGGCGCGGCACCCGGACCGGGCCGTCCACCTTCCCCGCAACGGCGTCTCGCTCCTGGCGGCGGTCACCGTCCACGGCTTCTCGGAAACGACGTCGGAGACGCTGCCGCCGGTGGAGTTCGCGTACACGCGGTTCCAGCCGGAGGCGCGCCGGTTCCTTCCCCTCGCCGGCCCCGACCTGCCGGCGGGCGGGACCGTGGAGCTCGTGGACCTGTTTGGCCGCGGGCTGCCGGACCTGCTGGAGATGGGCCCCACCCTTCGCTACTGGCGCAACCGCGGCGGCGGCCGCTTCGACGCGCCGCGCGCCATGCGCAATGCGCCGGCCGGCGTGCCGCTGAACGGCCCCGGCGTGCAGCTGGTGGACGCGGACGGCGACGGCCGCGCCGACCTTCTCGTCACCACCGCGGGGATGGCCGGCTACTTTCCCCTGGGCCCCGACGGCGCCTGGGACGCGCGGTCGTACCGCCCGTACCGCGTGGCGCCCTCGTTCTCGCTGGACGACCCCGAGGTGCGGCTGGTGGACCTGGACGGCGACGGGGTGACGGACGCGCTGCGCGCCGGCGCCCGGCTGGAGTGCTGGTTCAGCGACCCGGAGCACGGCTGGGGGGAAACGGCATCCGTGGACCGCGGCTCCGTCCCCGGGCTGGAGGGGCTCACCTTCACGGATCCGCGGCTGCGCCTGGCCGACATGTGCGGCGACGGGCTGCAGGACCTGGTGATGCTGCGCGGCCGGGCGGTGGAGTACTGGCCCGCGCTGGGGGGCGGCCGCTGGGGCGCGCCCGTGCGGATGGCGGACGCGCCGCAGCTGCCCTGGTCGTACGACCCGCGCCGCCTGCTGCTGGGCGACGTGGACGGCGACGGCGCGGCGGACCTGGTCTACGTGGACGACGGCCGGGTGACGCTGTGGATGAACCGCGCCGGCAACGGCTGGAGCGCGCCCGTCACCATCACGGGGACGCCGCGGGTGGCGGAGGGGACCACCGTGCGCCTGGCCGACGTGCTGGGCAACGGCATCTCCGGCGTGCTGTGGAGCGCGGCCGCGCCCCGGGGGCAGTCCGGGATGCGCTTCCTGGACCTGACGGGCGGCACCAAGCCGTACCTGCTGGCGGAGACGGACGCGAACGCGGGGAGCGTCAGCCGCGTGGAGTACGCGCCGTCCACCCGCTACTGCCTGGCCGACGAGGCGGACCCGGCCCTGCGCTGGCGCACGCCCCTGCCGTTTCCCGTGCACGTGGTGGCGCGCACGCACTCCATCGACCGCGTCTCCGGGAGCCGGCTGACGACGGAGTACGCCTACCACCACGGCTACTGGGACGGCGAGGAGCGCGAGTTCCGCGGCTTTGGGCGCGTGGACCAGCGCGACACGGAGGCGTTCGACCCGCGGGCGTTCGATCCGGACGGGTTCGGCACCGTGCCGGAGCGCTTCTTCGCGCCGCCGCTGGAAACGCGCACCTGGTTCCACCCCGGCGCCGTGGCGGACGGGGCGGGCGGATGGCGGGGCGCCGCGTACGGGGCGGAGTACGCCGCCGAGCCCGGGATGCAGCGCTTTGCCGACCCCGCGCTCCCGCCCTCCGCGGCGGCGGACGCGCGCGCCCGCCGCGACGCCCTGCGCACCCTGCGCGGCCGCGTGCTGCGGACGGAGCTGTACGCGCTGGACGACCCGGAGCACCCGGGGGACCCCCGGCACGCGGGCCGGCCCTACACCGTCACCGAGCACGCCTTTGCCGTGCGCGAGGAGGACGCGGCCGGGGCCGGGGCGCGGCGTCGCGTCTTCTTTCCCCACGCCGTCGCCCGGCGGACCACGGAGTGGGACCGGGGGGACGAGCCCATGACGGCTTTTTCCTTCACGGCGGACTACGACGCGTACGGCCAGGCGCGGCTGTCGCTGGCCGTGGCCGTGCCCCGCGGCCGCGACCCGTACGGGGAGGGGCCGCACGCGGAGCCCTGCCTGGCCATGGTGACCCGCACCGTCCACGCCGCCCCGGCCCCCGGGGGGCGGCGGATCCTGGACCGCGTGGCCTGCACGACGGAGTGGGAGATCCCGGGCGTCGCCACCGGAAGCGTCTACGCGCTCCGCGATGCCGTCGTGGCGGGCGACGGCGCCACGGCGTGGCGGGTGGTGGGCCAGACGCTGCACTTCTACGACGGCCCGGCGTTCGAGGGGCTGCCCCTGGGCCGGGTGGGCGCCACGGGCGCCGTGGTGCGCAGCGAGTCGCTCGTCCTCACCCCGGAGCGCCTGCGCGAGGCGTACGGCGACGCCGCGCCGCCCTGGTTCCACGACCTAGCGGACTGGTCGGCGTACCCGGCGGAGGTCGCCGCCCTGGCCGGCGACGCGGGCTACCGCCGGCGCGGCCCGGCCGAGGGCTCGCCCGTGGTGGGCGGGTGGTACGCGCCCTCCGCCAGCCAGGCGTACGACTTTCAGCGGGGCGAGTTCCGTCCGCGCGGCCTCATCCGCCGCACCCGCGACCCGTGGGGGCGCGAGACGCACGTGCGCTACTGCCGCTACCAGCTGCTCACCCGCAAGGTGAGCGATCCCGCGGGGCTCGTGACCCGCGCGCGGCACGACTTTCACCTGCTGCAGCCCTGCCTGCTGCGGGACCCCAACGGCGACCGCACCCGCGTGCGCTTTACCCCCCTGGGCCGCGTGGCCAGCCAGGTGATGGCGGGGCGCCCGGGCGAGGCCGTGGGCGACACGGACGCGCTTCCCTCCATCCGCTACGTCTACGACCTGCACGCCTTCGCGCTGCGCGGCCAGCCCGTCTCCGTGCGCACCATCCGCCGGGTGTTCCACGCCCTGGACGGGGACGCGCCGGAGGCGGAGCGGGACGAGACCATCGAATCCATCGAGTACAGCGACGGGCTGGGCCGCTCCATCCAGACCCGCACGCAGGGGCCGGACGTGCTCTTTGGCGACGAGACCTTCGGCGCCGGAGTGCTGACGGAGGACCGCGCGCGGGACGCCGCGGACGTCGTGGGCGTGGCGGCGGACCCGGGCGCCCCGCGGGTGGTGGTGAGCGGATGGACGCGGCTGGACAACAAGGGCCGCCCCGTGGAGCAGTACGAGCCCTTCTTTTCCACGGGGTGGGACTTCGCGCCCGTGACGGACGCGCAGCGGGGACGCCGGGTGACGGTGGAGTACGACGCCCGCGGCCGCGTGGTGCGCACGGTCCACCCCAACGGGGCGGAGGTCCGCGCCGTCCACGGCATCCCCTCCGTGCTGGACCTGTCCGCCGCCGTCATCCGCCCCACGCCGTGGGAGCAGTACCGCTACACGGCCGCGGACAACGGCGGGCGCACGCACCCGTCGCAGTCCGCCCCGTACGCGCACCACCACGACACCCCCGGGAGCGTGGTGCTGGACGCGCTGGGCCGCACCGTCGTGGCGGTGGCGCGGACGCGCTCCGCCGATCCCGGCGCGCCCGTGACGGAGCTGCGCGGGCGCACAGAGCACGACCTGCGCGGCAACGTGCTGCGGGTGACGGACGCGCTGGGGCGCACGGTGCAGCGCACGGTCCACGACCTGGCCGGGCGGGTGCTGCGGCAGGAATCCCTGGACGCCGGATGGACCGTGACGGTGCTGGACGCCGCCGGCCGGCCGCTGGAGTCGTCCAACGCGCGGGGCGCGCGGGCCCTGCACGCTTACGACGTCCTGGGCCGCCCCGTCCGCCTGTGGGCGCGGGACGACGCCGACGCGCCCACGGGGCTGCGCGAGCGGGTGGAGTACGGCGACGGCGGTGATCCCGCGCAGGACCCGGGAGAGCGCGCCCGTGCCCGGCAGCTGCGGACGCTGGGGCGCGCCGTGCGCCACTACGACGAGGCGGGGCTGATGGACGTACCCGGCTACGCGTTCGGCGGGCAGCCGCGCGAGCGGGTCCGCCGGCCCATCCGCGACGCGCACCTGCTGGATGCGCTGGCCGCCGCCGCGGCGGACGGGTGGCGGCTGCGCCCCTGGCGGGTGGACTGGACGCCGGCGGAGGGGACCGGGTTCGGCGACCACGCCGAGGCGCTGCTGGAGCCCGCGGGCCACGCCACCACGTCCACCCGCGACGCCCTGGGCCGCGTGCGCACGCTGCTCACCCCCGTGGACGCCACGGGGGCGCGGCGCACGCTGCGGACGAGCTACGACCGCTCCGGCGCGCTGCGCAGCGTGCACCTGGACGACGCGCCGTACGTGGAGCGCATCGCCTACAGCGCGCGGGGCGAGCGGACGCTGGTGGCGTACGGCAACGGGGTGATGACCCGCGGCTTCTTTGACCGCGACACGGGGCTGCTGCGCCGCCTGCGCAGCGAGCGCTACACCCGGCCCGCCGGCGCGCCGTGGACCTTTCGCCCCCTCCCCGGGACGACGGAGCGCGAGTCCGTGCTGCAGGACCTGGACTGCGACTACGACCTGGAGGGCAACCCGGTGCGGACGGTCGACCGCACCCGCGGCGCCGGCGTGCTGGCCAACCCCGAGGCCTCGGCGTGGATGGGCGTGGACGCCGACCTCGCCGCCCGGCTGGCGGCCGGCGACGCGCTGGTGCGCCGCTTTGGCTACGACCCGCTGGGGCGCCTGGTCTCCGCCACGGGGCGCGAGGGACGGGCGGGCGCCGCGGCGCCCCGGCCGTGGCGCGACGCCCCCCGCGAGGGCTTTGGCTCCGGCGGTCACGCCACGCCGGACATGGACAACGCCCCCGCGCTCTCCGTGCTGTACGCGGAGGCGTACGCGTGGGACCCCGCCGGCAACCTGCTCGCCCTGGCCCACCGCGCGGACGGCGGCGCGTGGACGCGCCACTTCGGCGTGGGCGGGCGCACGCCGGCGGGGTGGGCGGCGGAGTGGCCGCTGCACGCGGACGGCGCCCCGTGGGAGGGCGCGCCCTCCAACCGGCTGACGCACGTGGGCGACCGCGACCCCGCGGCGCCGCGGACGCACGCGTACGACGAGGCCGGCAACCTGGTGATCGAGACCGGCGCGCGCCGGCTGGCGTGGGACCACGCCAACCGGCTGGCCCTGTTCGCCGAGCAGACGCCCGCGGCGGGCTCCGCGCCCGGCGACGACCGCTGGGCCGAGCCGTCCGTCTGCGCGCTGTACCTGTACGACGCGGCCGGCGCGCGGGTCAGGAAGCTGGTGCGCCGCCAGGGCGGGGGCGTGGAGGTGACGACGTACGTGGACGGCCTCTTCGAGCACCAGCGCTGGTCGCGCCCCGACGGCGCCGCGGGCGCGTGCACGCTGCTGCACGTGATGGACGGCACCCGGCGCATGGCCCTGGTGCGCGCCGGCGACCGTCACCCGGACGACGCCGGTCCCGAGGTGCAGTACCACCTGGGCGACCCGCTGGGCAGCAGCGCCGTGGTGCTGGACGCCGCCGGCGGCTGGGTGAACCGCGAGGAGTACGCGCCCTTCGGCGACACCACCTTTGGCTCGTTCGCCCGCAAGCGCTTTCGCTTCACGGCCATGGAGCGCGACGGCGAGAGCGGGATGAGCTGCCACGGCGCGCGCTGTTACCTGCCCTGGCTGTGCCGCTGGGCCAGCGCGGACCCCGCCGGCATGGTGGACGGCCCCAACCTGTACGCCTACTGCCGCGGCAACCCCGTGGCGCTGCGCGACCCCAGCGGCCGGGCGGGAGAGCCGCCGCGTGATTCGCCGGAGAAGCCCAACGAGCCCGGCGCCAACCCGGTCCAGCCGGTGTGGGACGCGATCAAGTACGAGAACCGGATCAAGAGCACCAGCGGCACCGTGATGGAGGGCCCCTACAACCTGTGGTCCGGCGACCCGGGAAAGGCCGCGGCGTACGCCGCGCCCGGGTTCGTGGAGGACGGAACGCAGGCGGGGGATCGCGCCCGGGCCATGATCGAAAGGTGGAAGACGGAAGGCAAGGTGGATCCGTCGGGGATGCTCACCCGCGAGCAGATGGTGGAAGCGTGGGTCTCCACCTCGGAGGAGCTCAGCCGCAAGGCGCCGCTCGCAGGGCACGAGGTCGCCAACTTCGGCCCCAACAACCCGGGATCGGTCAAGGTGACCGTGGAGCTGCCCAACCTGCACCTGTACGGCACCGCCACGCACCTGCTGATGGCGGGCTCCGGGATGGCCAACACGATCGTTGCCGCGCAATCCGACAACGCGGCCGTCGCCACCGTGGGCGTGGCGGGCGGCATGACCGAGATCGCCGGCTCCAGCACGTACCTGGTGGGAGTCGCGGCGGCGAGCAAGGACATCCAGAAGTGGGGGCTCCGGATGTCGCGGTTTGGCGGGGCGGCGAGCGGCGTGGTGTCGGGCTACGCGCTGGCCACCGACATCCAGCGCGGCGACTGGGCCTCCGGCGTGGGCAACGCCACCAGCACGGCGGCCACGGTGCTGAGCACCGCCGGTGCCACGGCGGCCGGCGCGGTCGTGGGCGCCGGGGCGGTGGGATACACCATCGGCACCGTCATCAACGCGCATCTGAGCGAGGACACGCAGAACGCCATCGGTGGCACGCTGAACGAGATCGTGGAAAACGGCTTCGACAACACCGTGGGCTTCTACCGGAGCCTGTTCTGAGCCGGCGGCAGCCGCGAAAGAAGTCCCGCGCAGGGTCGCGCTGACGCGGGCAGCGCTCCGCCGGACGGGAGACGGCGGATCAACAGGCACCCTGGCGACGCCGGGCAGGATCTCCCGTCACGCGACGTCGCCAGGGGGACTTACAACCACGAAGAAACGGAAATGAGCGATAACGACTTCATCAGCAGCCCGGCCCGGGACAGCTCCGGCGACGCGTCGCTGGCGCCCGTCGGGGGAGGAAGCCCTCCCAGTCCCGCCAAGCCCACCGTCTCGCTGAGCGTGGCCAGCGTAAAGCAGGAGCCTGACGGCTGGGTGCCCAGCGGCACGCCGGCCGTGGTGGTCGCGCGTGGCACCGCCGGCTACAGCGGCGGGTCCACCATCCTGTACGACCACACGCTCAGCGTGACGGTAGACGTGTGGTACGAGAACCGGAGGGCTTCCGAAACGTACAATTTCCCGGTGGAGGCGACGGGCAGCTTCGTCGTCCGCGTCCCGTACACCGGCCTGGGCACCGAGCACACGGTAAACTGGTCCGTGAAGGCCCTCGTGGGCTACTCGTTCGACTGGGACGGCGGCGTGTACGGCGGCTCCAACGAGCGCACGGCCACCGGCACCACGATCGTCCGCGAGGACCACTCGCTCCCCGTCCTCGCGCCCGACGCCACGGCGGGGCTGCCGGACACCTGCCCGCCCGTGGGGCAGCCCCTGCAGATCACCTACGGGGGGACCGTGAGCGACACGGTGACCGGGCTTTCCTCGCTCCGGTGGGCGCTGAACGCCGGTACGCTGGCGGACGTGCCCGTTGCCGCGGACGGCCGGTGGGAGCTGCGGAACGTGGCGGCGACCGGCTGGCACAAGGGCGCCAACACGCTGCTCATCGAGGCGCGGGACCGGGCGGGGAACACCACGGAGCTGCGCAGGGAGTTCACCCTGGCGGACCGCACCCCGCCGGAGGTGTCGGCTACGCCGCCGGGGCGCCTGGTGCAGGACGTGGATCCCGTTTCCTTCACCCTCACGGGGCAGGTGGTGGACCGCCACAGCGCCATGGACACCGTCACCGCGCAGCTGCTGAACAAGCAGGACCGCACGCCCCGGAGCGCCGTCCTGAACGTCACCCGGCAGGGTGAACAGTGGAGCGTGCGCTTTGACGGGGTGGCGGAGGGCCGCTACATCGCGCTGGTCACGGCCAGGGACGCGGCGGGGAACATCGGCACGGCGGAGCCCGCCGTCGACGTGTGGCGCGTGACCCCGCCCGACGTCCTCATCGCCTCGCCGCAGCCCTCGCAGGTGCTCACGGCCGGCGAGGACGGCACGGCGCGGGTGCGGGTGACGGGCCGCGTGAGCGTGGCCGACGTCACGCTGGCCACGGTGCAGGTGTCCCGCGCCGGGGGACCGGCGCAGAACGTGGCCGTCCCCGCGGGCGCCCGCGAGGTGGCGTTCGACGTGGAGGTCACGCTGCCGTCCACGGGGATGCACGAGCTGGTGGTAAAGGCCACCTCCACCGCCCGCAACGCCGAGCTCAACCACGCCACGAAGACCGTGCGGGTGAGCGTGGGCAGCCCGTACAGCAGCTACGGCACCGAAGACAACACCACCCTGCCGCTGTACCTCAAGGACCTGCTGGCGTACGCCACCCGCCGCATCCAGCTTCCCGGCCCCCGCGGCCTAGCCGAGGCCGACCTGCGCAGCGCGTTCTTTCAGCCGTTCAGCGCCCTGCGGGACCTGGCGGGCGACCAGGAGGTCTCGCCCCTGCGGCTGGCCGTGGAGGTGCTGCGCGGCTACGCGGCCGCGCGCGGGCTGACCCTGGCCCCCGCAGCCGAGGCGGGGTACCGGGCCGCCGCGTACCACGCCCTGCTGGTGCAGTTTGGCACCAACTTCCAGGAGCTGCGCCGGCTGCGCCCCCTCGCCGGCACGGGCCCGGAGCGCGAGCGCCGCGACCGCGAGCGCGCCGCCCTGGCCGAGCGGCTGGGGATCGGCAGCCAGGTGGCCATGCTGGACACGCTGTTCATGGACCCGGCCACGGTCACCGAGGCGCGCCTGGCGGAGGTGTTTCGCCTGCCCGTGACGACGGACCCCCTGGCGCTGGCCCCCGGCGCCCTGCTGCTGGACGCCCGGCTGCGGCACCTCAAGGCCACGTGGACGTGGGAGGACCATCCGCAGGGCGGGGTGCCGCTCATCGACCCCGATGTGGTTCCCGAGGCGGCGTTCCTTCCCGCCGCGCGGGTGCAGACCAGCACCGCGTACCGCCTGTTCACGGCGCGGCGCGCGTGGATCGCGGCGGAGCTGGCGCGCTTCTCCGCCCCCGTGGGCAGCGAGACGCCCGCCGCGCGGCTGGACCGCATGGTGGCGGACGCCACCGGATCGGCCACGACGGCCGCCGCGCTGGCGGCGCTGCAGGCGCGCCGCGCGGCCGGCGAGGACGTGTCCGCGGCGCTGGAGGCGCTGGGCCTTGCCCCCGGCGGGCTGGAGCTGGTGGCGCGCGCCCACGCCGCCGCGGCGCAGGGCCCGCTGCTGGAGGCGGAGTGGGTGGAGCTCGCCTCGCTGATGGTGCACCTGGCCAAGGTGCGCGTCCGTCCCGTCTGGCGGACGGAAGAGGCCACCGTGACCATCGACCCCGACACCTTCCAGGCTACCTCCGAGGTGCCGCCGTCCGCCCCGTGGCGCGCGGACGTGGTGGCGCTGCGCGCTTGGCAGGGCCGCGTCCAGGCCCGCATCGACCAGCGCGCGGCTGTGGAGCGCGGCTTTGGCGACGCCGTGGCGGCCGCGGAGGAGGTGGCGCTCCCCGTGCTCCGCGACGCGCTGGTGGCACTGCACGCGGGAGACGCCAGCCCCTCCGCCGCGCGGCTGGAGCGGGTGGCCGACTGGCTCACGGAGCGGCTGCTGGTGGACGTGCGCGCCACGGGCGGGCTGCGCACCACCCGCAAGGCCCAGGCGGTGGAGACGCTGCAGGGCATCCTGGGCACCATCCGCGCCGGCCGCTTCATGGAGATGGCCGAGGCGCTGGGGCCGTATCCGCAGGGGTGGGAGCTGGACCTGCCCACGCTGCAGGGCGAGACGGAGGAGAGCGCCTTCGACGCCGAGTGGGCGTGGATGGGGACGTACGCCGGGTGGTCCGCCGCCATGCGCGTCTTTCTCTACCCCGAGAACGTGCTGCTTCCCGGCGTGGACCGCCCGGACCTGACGGCCAACTTTGCCGGGATGATGAGCGAGCGGCTGAAGCTGGGCCCCATCTCCCCCGCCGTCGTGCAGCAGCTGGGGGCACGGTACCTGGCCGGGATCCCCGCCCAGGTGCGGACGTGGCTGGACGGGCGGATGGCGGACTGGGAGAGCCGCACGCACGCGCTGCGCCCCGGCGTGGCCGAGGCGGAGCTGCCCGGGCGCAAGGCGGCCATCCAGGCGCTGGTGACGGCCGCGGGCAACCAGGTGCCCCACCGCCCGGTGCTGGAGGAGCTGTTCTTCTGGGTCCCCGTGCAGTTCGCCCTGCTGCTGCACCAGGCGGGGCAGCACGGCGCCGCCCTGGACTGGCTGCGCACCGTGTACGGCTACAACCTCCCCGCGGCCGACCGAAAGGTCTGGTACGGGCTCACCGCCGAGGAGTCGCGCCCGGACGACTATCCCATGCCCGACGAGTGGCTGCGCGCCCAGCTCAACCCGCACGAGCTGATCAAGACGCGGCCCGGCGCCCTCACGCGCTTTACGCTGCACCTGGTGGTGCGCTGCTTCGTGGACATGGCCGACGACGAGTTCGCGGCCGAGGGCGGCGAGGGCACGGCCCGCGCCCGGACGCTGTACCTGGGCGCCCTGGAGCTGCTGGACAGCCCGCACATGCGGGTGGAGGGGCAGGACCCCGCGGCCCGGAACGGCTACGCGCCCAACCCCGAGACCCGGGCCCTGCGCGGCCGCGCGGAGCTCAACCTGTACAAGCTGCGCACGGGGCGGAACATCGCGGGCATGCAGCGGCGCGGCGGCGGCTACGGCCCCGGGTTCGCGCGGCAGGGCGCGCCGCGCCCCACGCCGTACCGCTACGGCACGCTCGTGGAGCGGGCCAAGCAGCTGGTGGGGCTGGCGCAGCAGGTAGAGGCGCAGTACCTGGCCAGCCTCGAAAAGCACGACGCGGAGACCTACACGCTGCTGCGTGCCCGGCAGGACCTGGGCATCACCAGCGCCACCGTGCAGCTGCAGGACCTGCGCGTGGACGAGTCGCTGGGCGGCGTGCGGCTGGCCGCGCTGCAGCAGGAGCGCGCGCGGATGCAGGAGTCCACCTACCGCGGGTGGATCGAGGCGGGGCCCATCCAGGCCGAGCGGGACCTGGTCAAGAACTACGAGGACATCAACCACTACCGCAACGTCAACAGCGGGCTGCAGGCCGCGCTCACGATCGCGCAGCAGATGGCCACGTCGGCGGGCGAGGGATTCCTGGGAACGGGCATCGGCGTGCACTGGGGCGCGGCGGCGATGGTGGGCGGGATCGCCATCGCGCAGGCGGGGGTGGGCATCGCGCTGAACAACGCCGAGGCCCGGGCCCAGCGCAACTCGCTGCAGGCCAGCTGGGAGCGGCGCGAGCAGGAGTGGCAGCTGCAGGCCGCCCTGGCGGAAAAGGACGTGGCCCTGGGCGCCGAGCAGCTGGCGCAGGCGCGGGATCGCGTGGCCATCACCCGGCAGGAGCGCGTGGTGGCGCAGATGCAGGCCACCAACGCCGCCGCCACGCTGGAGTTCCTGGCCAGCAAGTTCACCAGCGCGGAGCTGTACGGGTGGATGAGCGGCGTGCTGGGCGGGGTGTACGCGTACTTCCTGCAGCAGGCCACGGCCGTGGCGCGGCTGGCGGAGCAGCAGCTGGCGTTCGAGCGGCAGGAGGCGTCGCTCTCCGTCATCCGCATGGACTACTGGAAGGCGGCCTCGGAGAACGGCGCCGGGACCGGCGCCTCGTCTCCGGACCGCCGCGGGCTCACGGGCTCCGCGCGGCTGCTGCAGGACGTGCACCAGCTGGACCAGTACGCGTTCGAGACCAACCGGCGCAAGCTGCACCTGGCGCGCACCATCTCGCTGGCGCAGGCGGCGCCGCTGGAGCTGGAGCAGTTCCGGCGCACGGGCACGCTGCTGTTCGCCACGCCCATGGAGATGTTCGACCGCGACTTTCCCGGGCACTACGTGCGGCTCATCCGCCAGGTGCGCACCTCGGTGGTGGCGCTCATCCCGCCCACGCAGGGAATTCGCGCCACCCTGTCCGCCTCGGGCGTGTCGCGGGTGACGGTGCCGGACGGCGGGTACCAGACGGTCACGCTGCGTCGGGACCCCGAGCGGGTGGCGCTCAGCGCTCCCGCCGGCGCCACGGGCGTCTTCGAGATGGACCTGCAGTCGGAGCTCATGCTGCCGTTCGAGGGGATGGGCGTGGATACCACCTGGGAGCTGGAGATGCCCCGGGCCGCCAACCCGTTCGACTTCAACAGCATCGCGGACGTGATGCTCACCATCGAGTACACGGCGCTGCACAGCGACGACTACCGCCGGCAGGTCATCCGCACCCTGCCCACGGAGATGGGCGGAGAGCTGGGCCTGAGCTTCCGGGACCAGTACCCGGACCAGTGGTACGAGCTGAGCAACGGCGCTACCGAGGTGCGCTTTCCCGTGACGCGGGGGATGTTCCCGCCCAACCTGGACGGGCTGCGGGTGGGGACCCTCATGCTGTACTTCGCGCCGGGCGGACCGGCGCCGGTGCAGGCAGGCGTGTCGCGGCTGGGATGGCCGTCCGGCACGGCGAACGCGGGCGCGGCGCAGGCGGTGGACGGCGTCGTCAGCACGCGGCGCGGTGCGTGGAGCGGGGTGATCGGCGCCAGCCCCACGGGCGAGTGGACGCTCGCGCTGGACCCGGCGACCGCGGCCCGGGTGCGCGACGGCAGTGTGCGTGACCTGTTCCTGGTGATCGGCTACCAGGGGACTACGCCCGAGTGGCCCCAGGCCTGATCTCCTGGCGCACGGGCGCCGCCGGGTTCGCCCGGCGGCGCCTGCTCCGCCACTCGGCCCGGCTTTCGGAGCGCCGGCGGACGGGGAACGGGACCTTTCTGCTCCCCGCGACGCACGGGACTACGCAGCGGGGTTCCACATTATGGTGATTCGGTTCACCAAAATACGACCGCGTCTTGCACTGTTATAGTGAAACAGGACGTGCGCGGGGTGCTCGTCCACCTCCGCCTTCCGCGCGGACCGCGGTCCTGATCCCGGAATTCCGCCCCGGGTGACGGCCGTGGCCGCCAAGCGGGGCGGGCGGATGCCCATTCCCTTCCAAGCGCATCGTCCACAATCGCTTGCGCCGCGGCGGACCACCCGGGTCCGCCGCGGCGTTCGCGTATCCGCATCGATCCAATTCCGAAGCTTTGGGGAGTGGCACGGCACGCCGGCGGGAGATGGACCCGGCGTTGCCCTGTCCAGGGCCGAAAGAAGTGCGGTCAACTCCCCCCTGTGTACCCGGAGGATCGGATGAAGCGCTGGATCGCCCTTGCCGCGGTCGCCCTGACCGCGTCCGCCTGCCAGGATGCCGCCGCCCCCGTGGCCCCTGCCGTGGAAGCCGTGCTGCCCTCGAAGCTGCTGGGCCTGAACCCGCTCGTGCGTATCGACCCCGTGCTCACCTCCCTGCTGAACGCGGCATCGGCGCTGGACCGGCTGCAGGTGATCGTCACCTACGACGAGGCGGCCACCAGCGGCGACGTCGTCGCGCGGACGCTGGCCGGGCTGGGCGCCCGCATCATCCGCTTCGAGCACCTGCCCATGGTGTTCGCCGTGGCCACGCCGGCGCAGATCGCCGGGATCACGGCCCAGCCGGGCGTGCGGTCGGTGTTCAGCAACAAGCAGCTGGAGTTCTTCCTGGCGCAGAGCGTTCCCAGCATCAACGGGCAGCTGGCGCACGCGGCCGGCTACACGGGCAAGGGCGTGGGCATCGCCATCCTGGACAGCGGCATCGACGGGGCCTACAACCCCGACCTGCAGCACCCCACGCGCACCGTGCAGAACGTGAAGATCGCCATCCACCCGGACGCCCTCCTCTCCATGGGCGACGGGCTGCCCACCCTGGCGGGCTCGCTGTTCGTGGAGAACGTGCCCACGAGCGAGACGTCGTCGGGGCACGGCACGCACGTGGCCGGCATCGCGGCGGGGGACGGCACGGCGTCCGGCGCCAAGTACGTGGGCGTGGCTCCCGGCGCCAACCTCATCGGCCTGGGCACGGGCGAGGCCATCATGGTGCTGTGGTCGCTGGCCGCCTTCGACTGGATTCTGGACCACCACGCCGAGTACAACATCCAGGTGGTCAACAACTCGTGGGGCAGCTCGGGCGACTACGACCCGCTGGATCCCATCAACGTCGCCACGAAGAAGCTGTACGACGCGGGCGTGGCCGTCGTCTTCGCGGCGGGCAACGAGGGACCGGGCGAGAACACGCTCAACCCGTACAGCGCGGCGCCGTGGGTGATCTCGGTGGCGGCGGGCTGCAAGACGGTCACGCCCGACCCCACCAACGGCGCGTCGCAGTGCGCGGGCGGCATCCTGGCGGACTTCTCGTCGCGCGGCCGCCGCGGCGACGCCCTGTACCACCCCGACATCACGGCGCCGGGCGTGAACATCGTCTCCACGCGGTCCGTCTTCGGCGTGACCATCGGCGCCACGGCGGTGCCGGCGGACCTGCTGGACTGCGCCATCGAGACGGCCCACCTGCCCTACTACATGTGCATCGGCGGCACGTCCATGGCCGCGCCGCACGTGGCCGGCACCATCGCCCTCATGGAAGAGGCCGCCAAGGGACGGCTCACCCCGTCGGAGGCGTACCGCGCCATCACCCGCACGGCCCGCCCGCTGCTGGGCTACTCGGAGTGGGAGGTGGGCGCGGGCTACCTGGACGCGTACGCCGCCGTGCGCGCCGTCCGCCGCTGATGGACGACGGCGCGGCCGCGGTGGCGGCGCGCCGTCGGTGAGCGGACGGGCCTGAGTGCGGAGCGCGTGGGCGCGGCGGCGGCGTAAACGGCCGCGGCCGTGCCCGCCTTCCACCCGATCCCCCCGGATCCCCCGGGAC